>JAIVGT010000105.1 GCA_020201485.1 Halobacteriales archaeon | reverse complement strand
TTCTACAGCATGCCCGAGGGGGCAGGCGCCCTGCTCGTGTGCGCGGGCAAGGACGGCAAGCCCCCGGAGGCGTTCGTGCGCGACGCCGCCGCCTCGCTCAGCCTGATGAAGGACCCGCAGGGCTGGGGCTGCCCGCACGCCGTGCAGCAGGGCGACAAGGTCGTGGTGCGCTGGCCGGGAGCAGGGGCGTTCCGCCGCTGCGGGCAATGCGCGCAGGGCCACACCCTGCTCGGCATCGCGGAGCATATCGGCGCGCCCGACGCGCTGGCGCTGTTCACCGTCGAGGTCGAGCTGGCATCGCTGCAGGGCGGCGAGGGATTGCCCCAACCCGCGCTCGACGCCGCGGCCCTGGAGCGCTACAAGAAGGGCGAGCTGGACGACCAAGGCCTGCTCGACGCGCAGCGCGCGGCGCGCGTGGCGGGCTTGAAGGAGCTGGGCAAGCCGTTGCTGGTGAACGACCGCGTCGTCCACGCCAGCGCGGCGAGCTTCATCGCCAGCCTCAGGCCCACGCCCCTGGAGGAGAAGGCGCTCGCTGCGGCGCTCGACGGCTACGCGCGACCGGTCGTGGTGGAGCGGGGCACGCCGGCGAAGGTGCTGGCGGAGCTGTGGCCGGAGCGGGGCGTCGCAGCGCTGACCGCGGCCGGCGGGAGCGAGGAGGTGGCGCGCGACATCCACGCCAAGCACGACGTGGGGGCGAAGGGCGTGGGCTCGGCCCTGCAGCAGGCGCAGCAGCGCGGGGCGCGCGCCGCGACCGATGCCGCCCTGCCCACGTACGCCGACCTTCCGCCCGCCGCCTGGTTCGCGGACCGCGTGGCGCGCGCGCACCATGCGCACGGGAAGCAGGCCGCGCTGCAAGCCCTGGGCCAGACGGCGCCCGGAGTCCCCGCGGGCGTCGTGCATGCGTTCGAGCGCGCCCTCGGCCACGGCGGGCAGCAGTGGAAGTACACGCCGCTCGACCTGGATGTGGCGACGCAGCTCGAGCCGCACGCGGCGCGCCTCATCGCGGCGCGCCCGGAGCAGTACCACGCCGCGCTGCAGGCCTTGGCCCGGGCCGCCGGGGTGAGCGAGGAGCTGCGGGAAGGCTGAAATAGTGCCAGCCCATTGCCCGGCGCGGACCGGGCTCGTAGTCTAGCGGCTATGATGTCTCCCTGACACGGAGAAGGTCACCGGTTCGAATCCGGTCGAGCCCACTGGGCGCGTAGATCAGCGGTAGATCGCCCGCTTGGCATGCGGGAGGCCTCGGGTTCAAATCCCGACGCGTCCACTCTTTTTCCTACCTTCGCTCGAGGAAACGGTCGCGGTCCACGGCGATGTCGCGGAGGATCGTCCGAGGAGCCGGGGGTCGATGCCGCAAGCGCGGGAAAAGATCCGCCCCTTCGGCCTCGCCCGGCTATGCCGACCCGGGCAGCGCCAATGCGTTGCACGCGAGGAGCGCGAGGCGACGAGCAGCCGGCGAGGACGGTGAGGCGCGCGTCCGGATGCCTCCTCGGTGGGACTCCGGGCAGCCACCGCGGGTTCCCATTGTCCGACGAAACATGACACGGGGAAGCGGTATCCCCCCGCCGAACCTTGGCCTCCGCGGTCGCGCCATGCTCCCAGCCAACCCGCAAGCGTTCCGCCGCGCGCCGAGCACGCGGGGCTTGCCCACCGGGGAGTCGCGCACGATGCCGGGGTTTCCTCCGGCGGGCGCGCGTCGGGCTTGCGCTGTCCGTGCCTGCGGTGCTGCTGTTGCTCGTCCTCCTCGCGCCGGGCGCTTCCGCCGTCCCGACCGTGGACCTGGGGAGCGCGAGTCCGTTCGCCGTTCTCGCGGGCACGGGCATCACGAACACCGGGGCGAGCACGGTGGCGGGCGACGTGGGGTCGTATCCGACCGCGAGCGAGACCGGCTTCGGGCCGGGCGGAGGGAATACCGTCGCGCTCACGGGCACGAACCACCTCGGCGACGACGCGACCCAGGCGGCGCAGGCGTCGCTGCTCGCCGCGTACGACGACGCGGCGGGGCGGGCGGGCGCGACGCCCATCGTGCTTGGCGAGCTCGGCGGCCGCATCCTGACGCCGGGGCTGTATGCGGACGCCAACCTGCCCGACTCCTTGTCCATCGCGGGCACGCTGGTGCTGGATGGCCTCGGCGACTCCAGCAGCATCCTCATCTTCCACGACGCTCGTCACCGCCGCGCTGAGCAACGTGGTCCTGACCCGCGGGGCCTAGGCGTGCCACGTCTTCTGGTAGGTCGGCACGTCGGCCACGCTGGCTGCGGGCTCGCACCTGGAGGGATCCATCCTCGCCACCACGACCGTGACCATCGGCCACCTCGCCACCATCAACGGCCGCGTGCTCGCGAGCAACGGCGCGGTGACGATGGACGCGAACACCATCCAGCTCGTGACGTGCCCGGCGCCCCCGCCCGCGGATCTCACCGGCCCGCCAGGCCCGGCCGGTGCCGATGGTACGAGCGTCACGCTTGACGCAGCGAGCGCGGCGCAATGCCCGGCGGGCGGCATCGTCGTCCACTCCGCCAGCCCCGACATGGTGCTGTGCAATGGCGCGGTGGGCGCCGCTGGGGTCAGCGGAGGAACCGGTCCGGCCGGTCCCACCGGGGGCATCGGCGCAGCGGGCCCGCAGGGTGACGTGGTGCCACGGGTCCGGCAGGCGATGTCGGTGCAGCGGGTCCCGTCGGCGCGCCGGGCGCGGCCGGGGCGACCGGCTTAGCCTTCGCCCGGGGAGGATGGGGCTGTGGAAGCGCGCGGACAGGAGAGGTTCGTCGCGTGCGGGGCGACCGGCGTGCTCGGACGGAGCATCACCGGCGACCCGTCGTCGCTCGCCAACGTGCGCTTCGCGCCCTGGTGCCTCGACCCGGCCTGCCCACCTGTGCCGGAGCGGGACGAGGGGACGGCCGCGGCCGCTGCGGGATGATGCGCCGTGCCCCGTCTCACTCCTTCCTACGCGGGTGGTCGATGGGCCGTCCGTGGATGTCGCGGTGCTTCTCCGCTTCGTGCTCCTTCTTGCGCCGCGCCGACGACCCGACCTTTTGGTGCTTGAACGAGAACGCTGCGCCCTCGGCCGGCGCGTCCTCCTTCTCGTGCGGCGTCACGCGGATGCACGAGCCGGCCCCGACCGTGAGCCGGCCGAGGCGGAGGGCGAAGCGGCCGAGCGCGGGGCCCTCCTCCGCTCCTTCGATGACGAGCGGCTTGTCTCACGAAGCGCACCCGGGCCACGTCGCCCTTGGCGAGGTATTGGGCCGGGCCTGGCTGCTCCACGCCCGTCGCCGGGTCGATGCGCGCCAGCACCTCCGCGAGCCGCACCGGCACCGCGGCCGCGTGGCAATGCAGGAGGGGCGTCCAGCCTGGCCCGGCATGGCCGATGTCCCCCGTGATGGCGACCCGAGCCTCGAAGCCGTCCACGGCCACGGGCGGCTCATCCACCGGGCCCAGCACGTCGCCACGCTCCACCTCGGCGCGCGCCAGCCCGCGGAGCGCGACGCCCACCGTATCCCCCGCGGCCGCTTCCTCCACGCCCTGCCCGTGCATCTCGATGGACTTCACGGTCACGACCTTGCCCGCGGGTTCGATGGCGACCTCGTCCCCCTCGCGCAACGCGCCGCGCTCGACGCGCCCGACCACCACCGTGCCCACGCCGCCCACGGTCAGGACGTCCATCGCCGGCAACCGCAGGGCGCCCTCGCGCGGAGCGGCACGCGCGTCCAGGCCGTCGACGGCCTCCTCCAACGTGCGCCCATGGTACCACGCCATCGCCGACGAGCGCGTCGTGAGGTTCTCGCCTTCCCACGCCGAGACGGGGATGACGTCCACGCGGTCGAAGCCGAAGCCGGCGAGGAAGGAGCGCACCGCGGCCGCTGCCTCGGCGACGCGCGCCGCATCGTAGCCCACGCGGTCGATCTTGTTCAGCGCCACGACGACCTGCCGCAGCCCCATCGCCCCGGCAAGCTGCGCGTGCTCCCGCGTCTGCGGCATGACCCCCTCCGCCACGTCCACCACCAGCAGCGCCGCGTCCGCCCCGGTCGTGCCCGTGATCATGCTGCGCACGAAGTCCTGGTGCCCGGGCGCGTCGATGAGGTGCACCTTGCGGTTGCGCGTGAGGAAATCGGCGTAGCTCAGGTCGAGCGTCAAGCCGCGGGCGCGCGACTCCTCGCTCCGGTCCAAGACCCAGGCGTACTTGAACGAGGCCTTGCCCAGCAGCGCGGCTTGCCGCTCGTAGCGCGCGACCTCCTCGCGCGGCACCACGCCCTTCTCCATGAGCAAGCGACCCAGCAGCGTGCTC
>JAIVGT010000301.1 GCA_020201485.1 Halobacteriales archaeon | reverse complement strand
CAGTTCGGCGAGTCCACGAGGAGGGCCAGGGTGTAGCCGCGGTACGTGCCCTCGTACACCATGTGCTGGGCGAGGACGACGCAGTTCGTCGGGCCGATCTCCTGCTGGATGCCCGTGACCTTGAACACGTTGCCGTTCGTGGCCGTGTCCACGCCCGTGTAGAGGAAGATCTCCCACTGGCAGGTGCGCGGGCCGCCGCCGAGGAGGATCTCGTAGCCCGGCATGGCCTCGTGCGAGAGGACGTTGCCGAGCGGATCCTTCAGGTCCACGACGAAGGATTGGATGGCCCAGCCCGTCCAGGTCACGTCGGCGAGATAGACCGCGTTTCCCTTCGTGGCGATGCCGTGCGCGTGGTAGGGCGCGCCGTGGAACGCGACCGCGCTGGGCGTCAGCGCAAGCAGTCCGACCGTCACGGCCACCCCGAGGAGGGCGAGCGTCTTCATGGGGTTCCCCGGGCCGGCATGCGACGAGGCGTGGAAGAACCTTCCCGTCAGAGCAGCGGTGCCTCAGGACGGCAGGCGGGGGAGGCGCACGCCGGCCGGGCCGACGGCGATGCCTTGGAGTTCGACGCGCTGGATGGACGCGCCGGTGTTCCAACGCACGAGGAGGAACTTCGGCCGTTGATGGTCCACGAGGCCCACGTCCACGACCGTGCCCACGGCCAGGCCGGACGGGTCGAGGACGGGCAGGCCGAGCAGCTCCGAGGGTCGCGCATCCATGCCGGGACGATGGTCGGGAACAATCCTCAGCGGATTGGCGATGTCGTGTGCCTTCCCTAGGCGAACCCACGGTCGCGAGGATGGCTCAACGCCCCCGCGCCTCGCCCCAGACGTGCTTGTGCAGCTGCGTGCCGACGCGCACGTCGAGGCCGTCCTGCAGGACGCGCTCGGCGAGCCAGCGCAGGTTGCTCTGCCCCTCCTGCCAGCACGCCTGGAAGATGACCTCGGCGCGGCACGCCTTGGCCTCGTGCTCCAGCGCGGCGCGCGCGAACTGGTAGTCGGCTTCGTCGGCGACGACGAACTTGAGCTGGTCGTGCGGCTCCAGGCGCGCCAGGTTGTCCCACAGGTTCTCGCCCTGCATGCCGCTGCTCGGCGCCTTCACGTCGACGCTGAGGACCAGCTTCGTCCGCGGTTCGAGCCCGAGCAAGGCCGTCACGTCGATGCTGCCGCTCGTCTCCACCACGCATTCCCAGCCCTCGGCGAGCAGGGCGCGCAGCAGGTCGGGCGCGTCCTTCTGCAGCAGGGGCTCGCCGCCCGTCAGGCACAGCCGCTTCGCCGGGAAGCCGCGGACCCTCGCCAGGATGGCGGGCAGGGGCGTGTCCTCGCCCTCGTAGAAGCTGTACGTTGTGTCGCACCACGCGCAGCGCAGGTTGCAGCCGGTCGTGCGCACGAACACCGTGGGCAGGCCCATGGCCCTCCCTTCCCCCTGGATCGTGTAGAACAGCTCGTTCAGGCGCACGCGCGCGCAAGACGGGCATGGCCAAAAATAGGTTTGCCTCCCGGCGATGGCCGCCGGGGGCGCTGCGAGCAGGCCCTGCGAGCAGGCCGGTTCAGCCGAGCAGGTCGGTGCAGCCGTTCACGAGCGAGCAGACGATGACGTGGTTGTCGCCCGCGTAGCCAGCGCACACCTGGGCCTCGGTGCCGGTCACGTAGCCGTCGAAGCCGTCCACCCACTGGCCGTCGCAGAAGGCGTACGGGTCGTCGCCGCTGTCGCCGAAGCAGACGGTCTGGGCCGGGTCGGGCGTGCACGTCATCGTGGCGCTCCCCAGTCCCGCGACGCCCACGAGGGCGGTGGCGCTCAACAGCAGTCCGGCGAGGAGAATCTTCGTGTTCATGTTCCAGCCTCCGGCCGCGCCATCCCGCTGCACAGTATATCAACGGTCTCGCCGGAGCGTGGTCAGGTCGCAGCAGGGTCCACGGAGGAATGCGAGAGAAGCGCCCCGTGACGTACGACCAGGCGCGGGTGTCGCTTCGCTTGCGCGCCCGCGCAACGCACGGTTCTCTCTGCGATGCTTGTTCCTCGGTTTCGCGACCAACGCTTTCGTTGGGGCGCTTCTCGACCGGGCAGAGGCCGGGGGGCCGATGAGCCTTCCGCCAGGGCCGGCGCGGGGCCTGCGCTATTCGATGTAGCGGATGGCCTCCGCGGGCTGCAGCTCGGCTGCCCGACGGGCAGGCCCGTACACGGCGAGCAGCGTGGCGGCATAGGCGACGGCGAGGATGGCCGCGATGTCGGTGCCCGGGATGACGAACGGGATGCCGAGCGCGGCCAGGCTCTTCACGTGCACGCCCCACGCCGTGACGATGCCGATGACGAGGCCGATGACGGTGCCCAAGGTGACGATGAACAGCCCCTCGACGAGGAAGCTGCGCAGCACCATCCGGCGCGGAAGGCCGATGGCGCGGAGCATGCCCACCTCCTGCCGGCGCTCCAGCACGCTGCGCGCGGTGATGATGCCGAGCGAGGCGATGCCGAGCACGAGGCCGAGCCCGAGGTACACCTCGAAGAGCGCGTACAGGCGCTGGCTCTGGGCGAGGAGCTGCTTCGCCTCCTCCTGCACGCTCGCCGCGTCCATGCCCACGTCCTGCTGGCTGCGCTCCATGGCCTTCGCCACCTGCGCCGCGTCCGCTCCCGGGCGCGTGTGCAGGAGGTGCAGCCCCGCGACGTTGTCGAAGTGCGTGCGCAGCAGGGGCTTGCCCACGAACACGCCGCCGTAGTACACCTGCTTCTGGATGGCGACGATGGTGAGGTTGAGCTGGCCGCTCCGCGTCTTCATGCCCAGGATCTCGCCCACGTGGTGCGCGCCCGGCCGGCCGTCCTCGCCGTAGCTGTACACCTGGCTCACCACGACCAGGCCCGGGTCGCGCAGCACGGCGAGGTAGGCGTCGCGCGGCGTCGCGTACTTGCCGTCGAGCTCGAGGAGGGAGAACTCCTGCGAGCGGGCGAAGGCCTCGTCGAAGCCGTACACGTCGTCCACGGGCGGCCCATGGTACTGGATGGCCTGGCCGTTGACGGTGAGCAGCTTGCCGCCCCACACCTCCGCGTCCTCCAGGCTCGCCACGTCGCGCACGCCGGCGAGCGCGGGCTCGCCGCCTTGCGCCGCCTGCAGGCGCGCCGCGAGGTCGTCCACGGGCAGCGTGGTCTCGCCACGCACCTCGTACCCGCCGGATTGCTCCTCCAGGTGCGGAGTGAACATGGCGAAGAAGATGCTGAACAGGACCACGACGGTGATGACCAAGGCGAACATGACCACGGTCAGGCTCGTGCGCAGCTTCTTGTGCAGCGGGTAGGCCAGGGCGCTCCGCGCCACGGCGCGCACGCTTCGCATCCGGGCGAGCAGGGCGGTGCTCAGCGTGAGCAAGGCCCGCAGGTTCACGAGCACGAGCACGGCGCCGACGACGAGGAGCACGCCGCGCATCGGGCCCATGACCATGCCTTCCGTGGTCGGGGGCGTGTCGAGGCTGAAGATGGTCCAGAAGTTGAACGCGAGCAGGCCGAGGCCGGCGAGCTTCGCCGCCGCGCTGCGCCGCACGCGCCGCGCCGCGAGCACGGCCAGCCCGACGAGGACCGCGCTCGGCCCGAGCACGACCACGGTGAAGCTCCCGCTCGCCACGAGCACGCCGCCCGCGCCGAGCAGGGCCAAGGCCAAGCCGGCCAGGCTCCACGCCCGGCTCAGGGGCAGGTCCGGCTCCTCCAGCATGCGGATGGACCGCACGATGTTCAGCCGCGCCGCGCGTTGGCTGGCCAGGCCGATGGCGCACAGCGTCATGACGACGCCGGCGGCGAAGGCGAGGAGCAGGCTGTCCAAGCCGGGATGGAAGGGCACGACGAGGCTGATGCGCTCGCTGTACGCGGCGTTGAACGCGGTGATGAGGCCGAGGCTCACGCCCAGGCCGAGCAGGGCCCCGAGCGCGCTCGCCGCGACGGCGTACGCCGCGCCCTCGTACAGGAACAGGCGCGTGACGTCGTTGCGGGCCAAGCCCAGGGCGCGCGCCACGCCCAGCTCCGCCTTGCGCTCCTCGGCGAGCATGACGAAGATGTTGACGATGAGGATGAGCCCGGCGAGGATGCTGAAGCTGCCCATCATCGTCAGGAAGCTGCTGAACAGGCCCCCGGCCTGCTCCGCCTGCTCCACCCACTGCTGCTTCAGCGCGGTCGCGCGCAGGCCGTCGTAGGCCGGCTCCTGGGCGTGCGCGCGGTGGACCTCGGCGACCGCGGCGTCGAGGGCGCGCATCGCCTCCGGCGTGCGCAGCAGGCCCTGCTCCTCGTCGCCCTGGTTGCTGACCATG
>JAIVGT010000300.1 GCA_020201485.1 Halobacteriales archaeon | reverse complement strand
CTCGACGACCGGGCCCCGGCTCACCTTGTACGGGTAGGCGTCGACGAACTGCTCCTTCGTGCCGTTCACGCTGTCCAAGTACCAGATGCCGTCGTGGCTGCCGCTCGGCCCGCTGGCGAGCACGTCCTGCTTGCCGTCGCAGCACACGTTGGCCAGGGCGAAGTCCTTGTTGCCCCACCACGTGTCGAGCACCGTGGACCACTTCTGCCCGCCCCAGCGGTCGAAGCGGAAGGCGTGGGCGCGGCCCACGACCTCCCAGTTCCCGCAAGCGTGGCCGATGGTGTTCCAGTCGCCCCAGAGCACGTCCTTGTGGCCGTCGCCGTCCACGTCGTACACGATGGGGCGCGTGTACGTCAGGGGGGCGGCGTTCGCGGGCTGCTTCCACCACAGCAGGCGCCCCGCGCCGCTGATGGCGAAGAGCGCCGCATGGTTGTTGCTGTAGTTGTCGCAGTCGTGGGAGTCGCGCACGCCGACGAGCACGTCCGCGCCTCCGCTGCCGTCGATCTGGGCGACGGTGGGCGCGACCGGCATGCTGCCCGAGCCGAAGTCGTGCACGCCGTTCACCCAGTACGTCCAGAGCGTGGCCCCGGTCCGGCCGTTCGCCGCCGTGCACGTGCCGCTGTCGCTGCAGAACACTGCGTCGAGGTAGCCGTCGGCGTTCACGTCGCCCACGCCCGGCTCGCCGTTGCCGCCGTTGATGCACTTCTTCCAGTAGAGCGCGCCGTTCTCGCGCAGGGCGAACACGCCGCTCTCCTCGGTCTGCGCCACGATCTCCAGCTTGCCGTCCTTGTCCAGGTCGGCCAGGACCGGCTTCGCGTCCATGCCCGGGTTGCCGTAGCAGTCGTTGAGGCGGCGCTCCCACTTCTTGACGAAGGCGAGGTGCGTGCTCGAGCTGTGCGCCGCGTCGAAGGCGTAGTCGGCGATGTAGGCCGCGCTGTTGCCGAGGATGAGGTGGGGCACGCCGCCGTGCACCATGATGGCGACCTCGGGGCCGTTGAAGCTGCGCGCCCCCCAGCCGCCGGGGTAGGTCGTGGTGATCTCGGCGAGGAGCGCGCCGGTCTTGCTGTCGAAGACGTAGGCGTAGCGGTTGTCGTTCTGGGCGATGATCTCCTTCTTGCCGTCGCCGTTGATGTCGAACAGCTTCGCCGGGTTCCCGTCGAAGTTCTTGAACGCGTGGCCGGGATGCGCCGAGCCGTTGCTGATGACGAGCACGCGCGATGTCCCCGCGGCGGCTGGGGGGGCGAGGGCGAGGAGCGAGGGCAGGAGGAGCAGGCCGGCGAGCAGGAGCGGCGACGAGGCGCGCATCACCCGGGCCGGGGCGCGGGGCACCAAGGCTTTTTCGCGCTCATGCCGGGAACTGTCGGAACCCAGCCGGCCGGGCAGGCAAAGCCCAAGAACCCGCACGCGCCTGGCCCGATGTGGCCCGCCCGCCCCGCGACCTGCTGAAGCTCCTCGCGAACGGCACGAACCGCGAGATCCTCACCCTGCTGCGCGGGGAGCCGACCTGGCCCCGCCGCATCGCCGAGCTGGTGGGCATCACCGAGGGCGAGGCGCAGAAGCGGCTGAAGCAGATGGAGGAGCACGGCCTCGTCCAGGGCAGGTGGGTGCACGTCGGCAAGAACGTGAAGCAGTACACGCTCGAGGCCAAGGCGCTCCGCATCGAGGTCGGGCCCGATGGCCTGCGCCTCCAGCTCGAAGGCCGGCCGCAGGCCCCGGTCACGCTCGCCGCCGGCATGGAGCAGGTGCCTGACGACGGTCACGTGGTCGGCCGCGACGATGAGCTGCGCGAGCTGCGCGAGCTGCTCGACCGGAAGCCGGCGGTGGCGGTCGCAGGCATCGCCGGCGTGGGCAAGACCAGCCTCGGCGCGCGGCACGCGCGCTCCCAGGCGCGGCCGGTGTGCTGGGTCACGCTGCGCGGCACGGAGGGCGCGCCGCAGGTCGTGGGCCGGCTCGCCGTGTTCCTCGGCCAGCGCGGGCTCGATGACCTCGTCCGGCGCATGGTCCATCTCGACGGCGCGACCGACCTCAACCCGCAGCTCGTCCTGCTCGCCGAGGGGCTGATGCGCAGCGGGGCGCTGCTCGTCGTGGACGATGCGCACCGCGCCACGGACGAGCGCCTGCGCGTGCTCCTCGCCTTCCTCGTGGAGCGCTCCGGGGAGTACCGCGTCCTCCTGCTTGGGCGCACCGTGCCCCGCGGCCTGCCCCGCGCCCAGCTCGGCCTGCTCTCGCTCGGGGGATTGGACGCGGCCGACACCGAGGCCCTGCTCAGCGCGCGCGGCGTGCAGGTCCCGCGCAACGTCGCCGGCCAGGTGCGGGCGAAGACGGGCGGGCATCCGCTGGCCTTGACGCTGCTCGCGGAGACGGCGCGCGGGCGGGGGGAGGGCGCGGAGCGCCTCGCGGCCTTGCTGCCCGAGACGCGCATCGAGGCCTACCTGTGGGAGGAGCTGTTCGGCGACCTGGCCGAGGAGGAGCGCGCCTTCCTGAGCGCGATGGCGGTCGTGCAGGGCCCGGTCGACCTGGCGCTGGCGGAGGCCGTGACCGCGGATGCGAAGGCGCGCGACCGGCTGTTCGCCTTGGAGCGGCGGCAGCTCGTGCACGCCGTGGGCGAGGCGTGGGTGCTGCACGATGTCGTGCGGGAGTTCGCGGGGAAGCTGGGCCGCGCCCCGGCCGGGGCGCACGCGCGCGCCGCGGCGGCCCTGGAGCACCGCGGCGGCGTGGACGATGGGCTGGAGGCGCTGCGCCACTGGCTCGACGCGGGCAAGCCCGACCGCGCGCTCGCCTTGGTGCGGCGCGAGGCGGACGAGCAGCCTTACCGCTTCGTGGACATGGGCTACGGCGCGGCGTACCAGACCCTGCTGGAGCGGCTCGCCCCCCTCGTGAAGGGCACGGACCGGGCGCGCTGCCTGCTGCAGGTGGCGCAGTGCCGCGTGCTGCTGGCGGATGCCGCGCAGGTGGACGCCGTCCTGGAGGAAGCGGCGCCCCTGCTCGGCCCGCGCGCGCCGGCGGAGCTGCGCCTGGCCTGGATGTTCCTCGAGGCGCGCACCCGGCACCGCGCGCGCGACGACGCGGATGCGCTGAAGCTGTACGCCAAGGTCATCGCCGCGGCCCGCGCGGCGAAGGACGATGCCCTCGTCGCCGATGCCCTGCATGAGCGCGCCGGGCTGTTCGAGGACATGTGGAAGCTGGCCGAGGCGGAGAAGGAGTACCTGCGCGCCCTGGCCCAGGCGAAGCGCATGCAGGACCTGCGGCGCACCGCGCTCATCGAGGGCAGCCTGGCCCGGGTCATCATCTTCCGCGGCGCGCCGGCGCGGGCGCGCAAGCACCTGGAGGAAGGCCTGCGCGCGGCCGAGGCGAGCGGGCACCTGCGCGCGGAGACGAACCTGGCGCGCACGCTGACGGATTACCACCTGAAGACCGGCGACCTGGGGCAGGCGCGGGAGAGCGCGGAGCGGTACCTCGACATCGCGCGCCGCCTGGGCGACCCGTGGAGCATCAGCTGCGCCCTGGCCGATGCCGCCATGCTCAGCGCGCGAGCCGAGGACTTCCCGGCCGCGGAGTCCATGGTGCAGGAGCTGGAGCGCATCAACGCCCGCGTCCCGCTGCCCTTCTTCGTGGACCAGGGCCTGGGCATCCGCATCGTCGCCGCGGCCTCGATGGGGCAGTGGGGGGCGTTCGAGCGCCTCGTGCCCACCTACCGGAGCACCGACCCCTCGACCGAGGCCGTGTTCCGCGAGATCGCCGTCGGCCAGCTGCGCGCCGGGCTGCAGCGCCACGCCGCGGAGGCCCGGCCCGTGGCGGAGCGCCTGCTGCGCCAGCGGAAGGTGAAGGATTCGTGGATCCGCGAGGAGCTGGAGGCGTTCGCCGGGGCCCCGAAGCTCAAGGCTCGAGCAGCTGCGCGCAGCACTCCTTGACCGGCCGGCCGGACCCGCACGGGCACGGGTCGTTCGGGCGCAGCTTCACGCCGGGCTGCTTCTTGTGCAGGCGGTCGAGGATGCCCATGCCGCCCGCACGCCCCGGTGGCCTCATCAGGCTTCCTACTGCACGACGATCACGCCCACCATGCCGATCTCGACGTGGTGCACGCAGTAGTACGTGAACACGCCCGGCTCGGCGAAGGTGTGCGTGAAGCTGAGCGAGGGCGCGCCGGTGTCGATGGGGCCGAGCTGGCCCAGCTCCGGCACCGGGTAGTCCACGAAGCCGGGCACGAGCTCCGGCGTGGGCGGGGCCTGGGCCGGGTACACGAAGCCGCTGTCCCATCCCGCCGCGCCCGCCGGCGAGCCGCCCGTGGCGCTGTGGCAGTGCGCGCTGCTCCAGAC
>JAIVGT010000104.1 GCA_020201485.1 Halobacteriales archaeon | reverse complement strand
CTCTTCGTCGGGGCGTTGCCCATGGCGAGCGCTCAGGCCGGCGTCTGCCCGACGAGCCCGACGTGCGCGACGACGCTCAAGATGGAAATCACGCCGCCCACGCAGGCCATCAAGCCGCTCGGCCCGGTCATCTCCCTCCCCATCAAGGTCAGCTACACCTACAACCCGCAGGCAAGCGTCGCCTTGGCCTCCACGCCCATCGCGCTGAAGGTGACGAACGCCCCGAGCTGGGTCGTGACCACGCTCAGCCCGAGCACGGTGTACATCCCTGTCTCGCAGGTCAACGACGTCCAAGGCACCAGCGGTGGCAAGGACCAGGACAACGCGTTCCTCCTCGTCAGCACGACGGCCGACGCCCCGGCCTTCCAGCAGGGCACCATCGAAGTCCAAGCGGACGCACCCCAGAACGGCCAGCTCCAGACGGCCACGACGAAGACCCAGATTGCCGTCCAGGCGGACTTCTTCAGCATCATCGAGGCGACCACGCCGAGTTCCATCCAAAAGGCGAAACCCCAGGCGCAGGTCAGCTACCCGGTCACGGTCACGAACTTCGGGAACGCGCAGACGAAGGTCTCGTTCTTCACCGACAACGTGCCCGACAAGTGGCAGGTCACCCCACCCCCGCCGGTGACCCTTCTCTCCAAGCAGCAGGGCGGGAACCAGAACTCGAAGACGGTCAACGTCGTCGTGCAGACCCCGTTCAGCAACGGCTACCTGAACGTTGTCGGCGCCATCACGGTGCGCATCACGAGCGCCTACGCCCTGGACCCGAAGGTCGTCGGCGACAGCACCATCGTCAGCACGCTCACCACGACGAAGGGCTTCTACGTCCCCGGCTTCGAGCCGCTGTTCGGCTTGATGGCCATCGGTGGACTGGCGATCGCGCTGCGCCGCAAGGGCGGAAGGTAAGCCGGTGCCCACGCAGCCGCGCCGGCGCGCGGGGCTGCTCGTCGCAAGCCTTGCGGCGCTCTTCCTCGTTCTCCCCTGCCCGATGAGCGGAGCGCAGGCTCCCGGGTTGCCCGGCCTCCCCGGCACGACGCCCGTGGCGAGCGAACTGCTCACGCGCGTGAGCGTCACCATCGAGCCGGGCGCGCAAGACGTAGCCCGGCTCAGCCAAGTCCAGTACAAGGTCACGGTCCAAGACCTGAGCTCCGACACGCAGGGCGGGCAAAGCCTGCACCACGTCATCCACCTCGATCTCGAAGTGAACCGCACGGCCTCGCCCGGTTGGGTGGCGTTCCTTTCCGGCGGGAGCGTCTTCCAGACGAAAGCAGGCGAGACGGTCGAAACATCGGTCACCGTCCAGGCCCCGCCCACCATCAAGAGCGTGTACTTCCGCGGCACCGTGCTGGCGCGGCTTGAGAGCCAAGAGGTGACAACGGTCGCCACGGACGAAGCCGAGGTTGTCGCGCACGTCACAATGTTCTCCTTGCCCGCAGTCGACATCCGCGCTGCACCGGCCGAGGTCGGCCCGGATGAGACGGTCACATTCCCGGTGACCATCACGAACGCTGGGCTGTATCCGGATCAGTTCACCATCGAGGCCTCCGGGCCGGAGGGCTGGTTCGTCGCCGCGCAGCCGCGCGCCACGCTGTTTCCGGACGAGACGCGCGACATCCCGATCGTGCTCATCACGCCCGCGACGCGCGTCTTCGTGCCGCAGGAGACGGGCATCATCACGGTGCGCGTGAGCAGCGTCAACGACCCGGGCGCGGTCTACGAGCGCGCCGCCGTCGTCGTCCTCCAAGGCACCTACATCCCCGGCTACTGGGGCCCGCTCCTCGCCCTCGGCCTCGTCGCCGGGGCCAGCCTCGCCGCGCGCAGCGTCGAATCCACGCGCCGGCGCAACCGCGAGTTGGGCAAGCCCCTCCCCCCGCGCCTCACGGCCGCGCAAGCCATCGCACTGCAATCGCTGAAGAAGCGCGACCCGGAGCGCTACCGCGCCATCGCCCGCGGCCAGCGCCGCGTCTTCCTCGCCCAGCAGCGCGCCTTCAGCAGCGTGCGCACGAAGCGCATGAAGCTGGAGACGACCCTGCTCCACAAGGAGCGCGCGAAGGAGCGCGACGAGGACTTCGAGAAGAAGGTGCGCGAGCGGCTCGCGCAGCAGAAAGCCCAGGAACTCGCGCGCACGCAAGCCAAGCTCGACCGCGAGCGCAAGGAGCGGGCGCGCGCCGAGGCCGCGGCCCAGCAGCGCGCCGAGCAAGCCACGGAACGCGAGCGCAAGCGCCAGGAGCGCATGGCCGCGCCCATGCAGCGCAAGCTGGAGCGCGAGCGCAAGCTGCGCGAGCGGCAGTTGCAGGCGGAGCTGCGCAAGAAGCGCCGCCTCATGGACATCGAGCAGCGGAAGAAGCGCGTGGAGCTGGAGCGCAAGCGGCGCATCCTGGAGCGCAAGCAGCGCGAGGCGGAGCGCCGCGCCGCCCGCGCCGGGCCGAAGAAGCCAAAGAAAGGTCGGGAGGGGGCGTGAGCTCCCACGCCGCTGCGGCAAACTTCAAGGCTTGACCCGCACGATGGGCCGGCCATGCGCCGGGCCGCCCTGCTCGCCGCGCCCGTCCTGCTGCTCGCGCTGAGCGGCTGCCTGGGCGGGGCGGAGCCACCGGTCGTCGTCATGAGCGCGCCGGCCATCGCCAACGGCGCGACCATCGCGGTGGCTGTGCCGCACAGCATCTTCGGCGGCGGCGAGGGCACGGCCAGCTACACCATCAGCTACCTGGGCAACGTGGTGTACCCCCCGGGCGGCGTGCCGGCTGGCATCGACCTGCACGAGGGCAAAGGCTCCGTCTTCGTGCCGTACAACGCGTTCGTCGTGGACAACGGCGAATACCAAGCCAACGTCCAGGTCGCGGACCAGGTCACGCGCACGCAGGTCGCCATCACGAAGTGGGTCAACTACGTGTACGCCCTGCCCTACCTCACCCCGCGCGGCAATCCGACGACGCTGACCGTGGACGTCGTCCTGGAGCAGACGCGCGGCTCGCCCAACGACCGCGTGTTCGCCGAGGGGGAGATGGACCTGGAGATCCGTTACCGCGGCGACGGCGGAGTCGACCAGTTCAAGGTGGGCCGCACCCTGGTCACCGATGGTGGCCAGAGCTTCCAGCGCTTCGAGTTCCCCCTCACCGGCTTCGACCACAGCGCCAGCGGCTACTACGCCGCCGTCGCGACCTTCCACAACCACCAGGCCCAGGGCAACAACAACGTCGTTATGGACCCGACGCTGGGGAACGCCAACCCCCCGACGAACTGGGTGTACATTGCGCGGTGAGCGCGGAACGCGCCTCGCCGCGTTCGCGGGCCTGCTCCTCCTCGTCCTGGCCGGCTGCACCGGGCCGGGCTCGGACGCCGACGGCGACGGCCTCGACGGCGCGCAGGAGGTCGTGGCGCGCGACATTCTGCTCGAGACGCGCGAGGGCACGGTCCATCGCGCGGTGACGAGCGACCCGGAGCTCGCGGACACGGACGGCGACGGCGTGGGCGACGGCGCGGAGGCGGAGCAGCACACCGACCCGAGCGACGTGGACAGCGACGGCGACGGCCTGCTCGACGGCCACGACCTGCCCGCGCACACGCCGCTCGCGGCGCAGCTCCTGGCGCGCGGCATCGCCCGCGCGGCGAACGGCACGTTCCTCGGCGAGCTGGAGCTGCTCACGAAGCCATTCTCCTGGGACAGCGACCGGCCCTTGCCCGACGGGCTGAGCGACGGCGACGAGGTGCGCGGCTGGAACGTGAGCACGAGACGCTCCGCCTACCACGTGGGGAGCGACCCGCTGCTGCCCGACACGGACCGCGACGGCCTGAGCGACCTGCTGGAGCAGCAGCGCGGCTGCGACCCGCGGCTCGGCGACTCGGATGGCGACGGCGTGCGGGACGCGCTGGACGCGGACTGCGCGCACGACCTGCGCCTCGTCGTGAGCGTGCCGCGGCTCGTCCTGGCGCGCGACCTCGACCCGCAGGGCGGCGCGGACCTGCTCGTCGAGGCGAACAGCAGCGGGCTGGGCCAGAGCTTCCGCGCCCACCTCGCGAAGGGCGGGAACAACCTCACGTTCCGCTGGGACCTCGACGTGCCCGACCAGGGGCCGTGGCACGAGCTGGGCGTGCCGGTCGTGCTCACCTTCTGGGACGAGGACCTCGCGGGCAACGACGCGCAGAGCGGCGTGCAACGGCAAGCCCTGCGGCTGAGCGCGGCGTGCGAGAACGCGCCGCTGTGCAACTCCATCCAGCTCGACGTCGGCCTGTTCACGCACCGCTGGACGGACGGCGGGACGAGCGGCGAGGGAACGGCTGCGCTGCGCGGCGACGACGGCGGCGTGGACATCGCCTTCGAGCCGCGCTTCACGTGACGGGCCAAGCC
>JAIVGT010000299.1 GCA_020201485.1 Halobacteriales archaeon | reverse complement strand
CGGTGCCGAAATCGATGAGGTCCACGTTGCCCAGCTTGCCGCTGTCGAAGGTGCCGTCGGGCAGCGGGTAGTTGGCCTTGTATTCCCCATTGCACGGCCACGGGCAGCTCGTCACGGTGTGGCGCACGACCATCGCCGTGTCGAGGTTCGTGAAGGTCAGGCTCTGGCCTTGGTGGATGACCGGCACAGCACCCGTCGGCGTCCCGCTGCTCGCGTAGACGAAGTTCGCGATGGCGACCTGGTCGGTGGCGACCGTCACGGAAGGCTCCTGCGGCGTCTCGCACGCCACCGGGAACCCTGGCACGCCGCACATCTTCAGCTCCTCCGTGTCCCATGGCCGGTTCGCGATGGTGCGGCGCGCGTCGCCGCCCGGCGTGTTGAGCAGGTAGGGCGCGAAGTCGCCGAGCACGCAGCCCGCGTGCCGCGGAGCAGGGGGTTGGAGCGGGTCGAAGTAGCTCGCGCTGAACGTCATCGCCTGGTAGCTCGGATGGTCCTTGTTCGCGTAGACGCCGAACTGCGCCAAGCGGTCGCCGAGGTGGACCGGCGCACGCCAGTCGGGCGGCGTGATGCCCATCTGGAAGTCCTCGCTGAACGGCCAGCTTCCCATGTTGCGCTCGATGTTGTCGCTAACGAAGACCGTCGTGCCGGGCAGGCCATCCCCGTCGAGGTCGGCCTCGCAGCCGCTACCTTCCGGGCCGAGGTTGGCGACGATGGTCGCCATGCCGCCGGGGTGCACGTGCCCCGCCCCGCTGATGTAGGTCGCGTCGTACTCCGCCGTCCAGGCCGCGTCCACGAGGACGCCGGGCGCGGTGTGCTCGACGAGCGGGATGTGGAAGTCCCAGAGCTGCTGGAAGTGGTAGGCCTCGCCCGGGGGCCAGATGTACGCGCCGGGCCCGGTCGGGTCGCGGGGCACGTCGAACTGCGCGCCCCACAGGTGCCCTTCGAGGTTGTGGAAGTCCGCTCCGGCCACGCAGCCGTCGCCTTCCAGGCCGGGCGGGTTGTCGCACACGGATGCGGCCGCGATGTCGGCGGCGCTGCCGTACACGAACTCCGTGTCGAGGACGATGATCATGGCGCGCGCCTTGTACTCCTTGTTGTGGAGCATGAGCACGAGCATGTCGATGTGCAGCGGGTCGAAGTACAACCCGTAGCGCGGCCCGCCGGGAACGGCGTCCGCGCGCTCGTCGAAGTCCACGTGCGTGCGCTCCTCGCCCGTGCCGAAGACGAACTTGACCTGCGTGTCGAGGTCGGTGTACCTCGGCATGTTGAACCACAGGCCGTGATGGATGTGCACCTGCAGGTTCGTCGGCTCCTCGCCCGTCACCGCGTCGAGCAGGTGGTAGCTGAGCTTCGTGAGGAAGCCGGTGCCGATGGGCACGTCGAACGCGACGCGCGTGATGTCGTTGCCGATGGGCAGGGGGTAGGGCCCGTACAGGAACTGCGTGTGGAGCACGGTGCCGGGCGCGCGGGGCACAGCGCGCTGCAGGGGCTCGAGGAGGGGCTGGCGCGTCACGCCGTCGAGGGGCACGCCCAGGGGCAGGGGGCCGAGGCCCGGGTCGGGCGCGGCCAGGGGCAAGGCCGGGGCCAGGCCGGCGAGCAGCAGGGCTCCGAGCGCCGCCAGGGCCAAGACGCGCTGCATGCGGGCGCGACGCGGCACGGGATGCATGAGGCTTGTGCGCGGTCCGTGGGCGCGTCCCATGCTCACGCCACCGCCGCCCGCATCGCCTTCATGAGCATGAGCGGGTCCTTGCGCAGGCCGAAGGCGAGGAACTGCACCGCGTTGCGGTTGATGTCGTTCGTCTTCGGCCGGAAGCCCTGGAGCAGGCCGATGGCGCGGTCGAGCTGCTGGTCGTCGAAGCCGCACAGCATGTTCTTGAACCGCCAGTGGCGCATGCAGACGCCGTAGGTCGTGCGCCGGAACCACGCCTGGTACTTTTCCGGCTGGCCTTCGGCGAGGAAGCGGCCCAGGCCTCGTCCGGTCTCGAACGCCGGGGCATCCCCGGCGGCGATCTCCGCCCACACGGCGCGCGCCGCTTCGCCCACGACCGCGACGCCCGCCTTGGCATCGACCACGTTGCGCAGGGGCGGGCTGGCCGTGATGCGGCCGCCGACGCTCTCCACGCTCGGCCCGGTGAAGGCCGCGTCATCGTACTCGGCGCGCATCTTCGCCCGCCACCAGTCGTTCTCCTTGCCCGGGTTCACGCCGCTGGCGCGCGTCGTGCACAAGCCGACCTTGACCACCGGCCCGCCGCTGAACGTCCAGTAGTAGCCCTTGATGCGGCTCGTCTGCCACTGCAGCATGACGGCGTCGTCGTGGTACTTGCCGCTCGCCGGCACGTACACCTCGCTCGCGACGTACATGTCCTCGTCGCGGATGGCGGGCGCGCCGAGGAACTGCTGGGCGACCATGCTCTCCGGCCCGTCCGCGCCCACGAGGAACTTCGCCCGGTGCTCCTCGCCCTTGCGCGTGCGCAGGAGCCAGTGCCCGTTCTCGCGGGCGATGCTGGCGATGCGCTGGTCGTTGCGGTAATCCGCGCCTTCCTTGCGCGCCCAGCCGACGAGCCAGTCGTCGAGCCTCTTCCGGTTCGTGATGAGGCCAAGCTCGCGCCCGGGCAGGCGCAGGTACTCGTTGTCCACCTCGACGCTGACCGAAGGCCCGCGGACGATGGCGCGCTTCACCGGGGTCATGACCACGTTCGCCGGGATGTCCCAGCCGATCTGCCGCTCGATGAACATCGTGGGCAGGCCCCCGGAGCACATGCTGTGCCCGGCGCCCGGCTGGCCCGGCTCCAAGGTGTTGTCGCGCTTGATGCCCTCGAGGAGGAGCACGTCCGTGCCCGGCTTGCGCTGCAAGAGCTCGATGGCCGTGCTGCACCCGGCCGGGCCAGCGCCGAGGATGACAACGTCGTGCACGTGCGGCATGGAGCCTGCTCCGAGGCTTGGCCAACCGGCCCAACTGCCTTCAAGTTTGTTGGGAGGCTGTGGGCGGGTGGGAACGGTCCCTCACCGGAGCCGGCAGCGCTGGGCCCAGGACCGCCACGGCAAGCCGCCTTGCCCACGCGGCGCGAACGACCTACGCGACGACCTCGAACGCGCCGCGCATGCGCGGGTGGATGCGGCAGTAGTACGTGTACAGGCCGGGCGCGAGGTCGGTCGGGCTGTGCCAGACCGGGACCGTGTCGTCGCCCGTGATGCCGCCGTCGATGTAGTCGAGGTTGCCCAGCTTGCCGCTGTCGAACACGCCGTCCGGCTGCGGGTAGTTCGCCACGTACGGCCCGTTGCACGGGGCGGCGCAGCTCGTCACGGTGTGGCGCACCGCGCCCAGGCCGACATCGGTGTTGACGAACGTCAGGCTGTCGCCCGCGTGCACCTGCGGCGGGTCGCCCAGGTTGCCCACGCCGTTCTGGTCGCCGGGCACGTACACGAAGGCGCTGATGGCCACGACCGGCGTGCTCAGGCCGGCGGTGCGCGGGATGATGGGGACCTCGCACGCGGCGTAGCCAGGCAGGCCGCACAGCGGCATGTCGTGCGCCCAGGCGTGGTTCAGGATGCCCTCGGTCGCTGGCATGGGGCTGCCGCCGACGACGTAGGACGCGAAGTCACTGAGGACACAGCCTTCCTGGCGCGCAGGCGGGGGCGCCGCGCGGTCCACGTAGAAGCCGGCGTAGCTCATGGCCTGGTAGCTGGCGAAATCCTTGTTCGCGTACAGGCCGAACTGCGCGATGCGGTCGCCGGCGTGGACCGGAGCGCGCCAGCCGAACTGCGTCGCCGCCATCTGGTAGTCCTCGCTGTGCGGGAAGGCGGCGGACACATGCTCCAGCTTCGCCGAGTCGAAGAGCGTCGTGCCGGCGTAGCCATCGCCGTCGAGGTCGGCCTCGCAGCCACTGCCGGCTGGCCCGAGGTTCGCGATGAGCACAGCCTTGCCGTTCGGGTGCAAATGCCCCGCAGTGGCGATGGCCGTGCCGGACGCGCTCGCCTCGTAGAACGTGCCCATGGGGTTACCGGGCGGATAGACGTAGTTGTCGTTGCCGCTCGCTTGGCGGGGCACGTCGAATGTGCTCCCCCACAGCTTGCCCTTGACCTCGTGGAACGTCGCGCCGGCGCTGCACGACTCCCCGCCGAGGAGGGGCAGGGGGCCGCAGTCGGTCGCGGCCGCGATGTCCGCCGCCGTGCCGCTGACGAAGCGCACGCTGAGCGTGATGTACAGGCTCTGGACCTTCTCCACCTTGTTGTGGATCATGAAGATCATGACCTGGGGCTGGTCGCCGGGGATGTAGATGCCGTAGCGGGGTCCGCCCTGCTCCGCCGCGCTGCGCTCGTTGAACGAGCCCTGCGTCTTCTCCTCGCC
>JAIVGT010000103.1 GCA_020201485.1 Halobacteriales archaeon | reverse complement strand
CAACAGACACGCGACCGTGGACGATACCCGCGCCCTCATTGCCAGCCCCAAGGCGCCCAGGCAAGGGCGAGCGATAAGGGTTCTCAGGAAAGATGCTGACCCGGACGCACGGGGGCCCGGCTCGCTGCGGCCCGCGGACGCTCGGCCTCCTACGATGTCATGAGCGAGCGGGGCAGCCCCTAAGAACCCCGAGGGAACGGCTGTGGGAGGCGACCGAAACCCCTTTGCCCGCGGGCGTGCAAAGCAAGGAAGGTGCGACCGTTCAGCCTGCGGGCGGACATGGCAGCCTACCTCGGGCGCCGCGACGGGGCGCACTGCCAGCTCTGCGGCGGCCCGTTCGGGCTCGGCCTGGCCAGCCTCACGCTCGACCACATCATCCCCCGCTCCCGGGGCGGGACGAACCACCCGGCGAACCTGCGCCTGGCGCACTTCCTCTGCAGCAACCTGCGCGGCTCGCCCATGCCGCCGCCCGAGGAGGTCGAGCGCATCCTGCGCGCGTCGCAAGGCCGCGTGGACGAGGCGTGGCGCGCCGCGGGCGTCGAGCTGCGCCTGCGCCGCTCGCAGCGGCGCAGCCGGTTCACCCGCGCCTTGCGCGCGTCGGGCGCGCTGCAGCCGGGCGAGGTCGTCGCCGCCCTGGCGATGCTGTTCGACTGAACTCAGGCGCGCCGCGCGTTCCGCACCCCGACCTGCACCGCGACGCGCGCATAGGGCGGCACGCGCGGCCGCCCCGTGTGCTCGGGGATGAGCGTGCTCGCGGGCGGGCCGAAGCGGAACCAGCGCTCCAGGGCCGGGCTCGTCGCCTCCGCGCCGCGCTCCCAGGCGCGCTTCGTCACGCGGAACTGCAGCGCGAGCAGGCCATCCCGGGCGAGCACGTGGGCCACGGAGCGCGCGTAGCGCGCCTCGTCCTCGCCGCGCAGGTTGTTGAGGAGCAGGCCGTCCCACGCCACGTCGAACGCGCCCTCGCCGAACGCGTCCTGCAGGGCGCACGCGTCCGCTTCCACGAAGCGCACGCGATGCCCGAGCCGCGCGCGTGCCGCCCGCCGCCGCGCGGCCGCGACGTGCGCCGGCTCCACGTCCACGCCCGTCACGTCCCGGCAGCCCCATCGGGCGAGCGCGACCGCGTCCAGGCCCGCGCCGCAGCCGAGGTCGAGGATGCGGTCGTTCTCCCGCAGCGTGCCCGCGGCGAACAGCGCGGCCAGGACGGGCGAGGGGCCGGGCCGGCCGACGTAGTCCATGGTGCGGCACCACGCGCCGCGATGAAACGTCTTGCGATGCGCTCAGGGCGCCGCGGGCGGCGTGCCGCGCGCCGGGACCGCGGCGCGCGCCGGCTCCGCCGCGGCCAGCAGCGGGAGGCGCATGGTGAACGTCGTGCCTTGCCCCGGCCCGGCGCTCTCGCAGCCCAGGCTGCCCCCGTGGAGCTCGACGATGCCCCGGCTGATGAACAGGCCGAGGCCGGTGCCGGCGCGCGTCATCTGCGACGTGTCGTGCACCTGCGTGAAGGGCTGGAACAGGCGCGCGATGTCCTCGGCGGCGATGCCTGCGCCCGTGTCCGCGACGCGCACCACCGCCTCCTGGCCCTGGGCCGAGGCCTCGACGCGGATGCTCCCGCCGCGCGGCGTGAACTTCACCGCGTTGTCCACAAGGTTGAACAGCACCTGGGCCAGGCGCTTGCGGTCGCCGTCCACCGGCAGGCGCTCCACGTGCGCCGTGAGGCGCACGCCGGCGCGCTCGGCGACGTCGCGGAACGACTCGACGGCGTCGTTGACCACGTCGCGCAGGTCCATCGGCTCCTGGACCACGGTCATGCGCCCCGCCTGCAGGCGCGCCACGGCGAGCACGTCGGCCACGAGGTCGTTCAGGCGGTCCACGTTGCGGTCCAGGATCTGCAGGGAGCGCAGCTGCGCCGGGGTCAGGCCGGCGGCCTTTCCTTCGCGCAGCATCTCCACCTGGAGCTTGATGGGGGTGAGCGGGGTGCAGAGCTCGTGCGCCGCGGTGTTGATGAACTGCGTCTTCAGCCGGTCCAGGTCGCGCAGGCGGGCGATCTCGGCGGCGCGCTCCTCGCTCCGCCGCCGCTCCTCCT
Organism: Halobacteriales archaeon; assembly: GCA_020201485.1. Classification (GTDB taxonomy): domain Archaea; phylum Thermoplasmatota; class SW-10-69-26; order JACQPN01; family JAIVGT01; genus JAIVGT01. Next base: position 2,269 of record JAIVGT010000103.1, on the reverse strand, counting down.
CGGCGCGGTGCTGCTCCGTCACGTCCCGGAACAGGCAGCGCGTGCCCGGGCTCGGGCCCTCGTCGCGCACCGGGGCCACGGCGAACTCCAGCCAGCGCTGCCCGGCGCTCGTGCGCTGCGGCACCAGGCCGCGCACCGGCGCGTCCGCAGCGCGCGCCCGGGCGATGGCGCGCACCAGGCCCTCCCCGTCCGGGACGAGGTCGGTGAGCGCGGCCCCGACGAGCGCCTCCGGCCTCCGGCCGAGCACGCTGCCCAAGGTGCCGTTGGCGAACTGCACGCTGCCCGTGGCGTCCACCTCGCAGTAGCCGACCTCCGTGCTCTCCAGGATGCTGCGGTAGCGCTCCTCGCTCTGATGCAGGGCGCGATTCAGCGACTCCGCCTGCGCGATGCGCGCCTGGAGCTGCCGCTCCTTCCGCTCCAGGGAGGTGAAGGCGTCGATCAGCTCCGACTGATGCAGCTGGAACATGAGCGTGGCGACCGTGGCCAAGCGCCACAGCCCGACCGAGTCCGGCAGCAGGCCCTGCCCGGCCAGGACCTCCGTCAAGGCCCAGCCCGCGGGCAACACGAGCGCTGCGATGAGCGTCAGGTCCGCGCTCGCACCGACCGGCCGGGCCACGAGGTGCGCCGCGATGCCGAGGAGGAGCAGCGTGCCCCCGAGGAAGAACGAGGCCAGCACGCCGGCGGCGAGGGGGTCGAGCGCGGGCGACCCGGCCGGGGGGGCGAGGTACACGAAGAACTGCCGCATGCTGGCGTAGGCCGCGAACAGGGCCAGGGCCTGGAGGTAGGCCCGGCCGCGCAGCCGGTCCCCGCTGCTCGCGCTCCGCCGGTAGGCGGCGTAGAACGCGGCGATGGCGAGGTAGAACGCCCCGAAGAAGGGCGCGATGAACAGCGGGACGGACGCCGGGCCGAGGACGCTGGCGAAGGACGCGGGGCTGGGCACGACCACGAGGCTCGGCGCGAGGACGAGCACGCCGCCCGCGAGGAGGGCCAGGCCGGCCCAGGCCGCGGTCAAGGCGCGGCCGCGCGCGTCCGGCAGCTCCCGCGCCGCGAGGTGCCCGAGGAACAGGTACGCGGGCGGGGCGAGGGCGAAGGCCAGGAGGAATACCTGGGCATGGATGCTCGCGCTCTCGAGCACGCGGCCGAGGTTGGCGAGGACGACCTGCCCGCCCCAGATGACGGCGAACACGCCGAAGAAGCGCTCCCGCCGGCCCCGCCGCAGGGCGACGAAGAGGACGCCGAGGAGGAGGAGCGCCGCGCCCGAGGCCTCCGCGAAGACCGCGTCCAGGCCGGGTGCCATCGGGGCTGCAAGCGGCGCTGTGAGGATAAAGCGTATGCGCGCTTCTTCGGCCTAGCACGGCACGGGGACGAGGCCCTCGCCGCTCACCGGGATGTCGCCGGACGCCGGCCCGCCCAGGCTGATGGCGATGAAGCCCGTGCTGCCACCGCAGGCGCTGACCGCGACCATGCCCCCGACCGCGTCGCCGAACACGCTGGCCGCGGCCACGCCGCCCTGGGTGAAGCCGTCGCCGCTGGCTGCGACCAGGCCGCCCTGCGTGGCCCCGCCCGCGACCGTGGCCGCCGCCGTGTCGCTCTGGCTGCTGCCCTTGGCCGTCACGGCCAGGCTGCCGCCGCTGCTGCGCCCCGCCCCGGCCACGGACGCGAAATCGCTCGCGCTGCTGCCCGCGCCGCTCGCCGCGAGGACCGGGGCCGCGCTGTCGCCCGTGCCCGAGGCCGCGACCAGGCCGCTGCGCGCGTCGCCGTTGCCGCTCGCCGCGAGGAACGTGCCGGTGCTGCTGCCGACAAGCGCGGCCGCGACCGCGGCGCTGCTCGGGCCGTTCACGCTGGCCGCGGCGAACGTGGCGCTGCTGGAGCCGATGGCGGATGCCGCGACCGCGTCCCCGTGGCTCGCTCCTTCGCCGCTCACCGCGACGAGGCCGGAAGCATCGCCCAGGACCGCGACGGCGACCGCGCCGCTGCGCGCCGGGCCGGAGCCGGTCACGGCCAGCGCCTCGGCGTCGCTGCTGCCGAACCCGCAGACCGCGACCGCCGCTTCGCACGCGCCGACGGGCTTCACGTCCACCGGGAGGCAGAACGGGTTGCACGGCTGCGCGAGGAGCATCGCCGAGGACAAGAGGACGGGACCAAGGACGAGCGCGACGAGCCAGGAGGTCCGGAGCATCTCCACCGCCGAGCCGCCACCATTGACCGGCGTCATAACCGTTCCCATCGCAACCCGCGGTGCAACCGTCGCTTCCTCTCAGGGTTGGCC
>JAIVGT010000298.1 GCA_020201485.1 Halobacteriales archaeon | reverse complement strand
TGGTCCAACTGTGTTGAAGCGGCGGCTCTGTCCAGAAAAAGGTTCTTAGGGCGCAGCGACGATGGCGCGCTCGATGTATCGGCGCGTCCTTGTTGCTGTGTGCCTGTTTCTTATCGTGCCCAGCGCGTCCATCGCAAGTCAGCAAGCGACTGGGCCATACGTCATTGCAATGCCGTATCCCTCCAGCATGATGGGAGAAGACTCCACGCCCGATGGGAGCAATAGCGACTTCTGCCCCTGGTCTACCTCGCCCCTCGTGACGCAGTGCGACCTCTCGAACTCCTTTTCGCGGGGCTGGTACGTTGCGTTCGAGACGAGCGGCTACGTCGCCTACTCCGGTGGCTTCACCGTGGAGATTCGCACCTCGAATGGTGGCCACGTCCTGTACTCTTGCACGATCGTCAACGGCCTGTCGTTCACGCGCGAATGCACGGTGAACGAGAGTAATGGGGATTTGACGTCACCGGGCACCATCACGGCCACCATCCTTGCCGGGACTAGGTTGAGCGAGCATGTCGCCGGCGCGCCTGAGGCACTTGTTCCTGGCGTGGGCGGTTGGCAGGGGTACATGCTAGTCTGGTGAGATGCCGGGTCACACCACGCGGTGCTCGGCCTTCTCGCCGCGCAGGACCTTCACGACCTGCTCCGCCACCATCAGCCCTGCTGCGTCCTGGGCCTCGCGCGTGCTCGCGCCCACGTGCGGCGTGAGCAGCACGTTCGGCAGCGTGCGCAGCTCCGAGGCGTGCGGCAGCGGCTCCTCCTCGAAGACGTCCAGCCCGGCTCCGCCCACCTGGCCGCTCTTCAGCGCGCGGACGAGCGCGGCCTCGTCGATGACCGGCCCGCGGCTGATGTTGACGAGGAGCGCGCCCTTCTTCATGTGCTGCAGGGTGCGGTCGCCGATGAGGTGGCGCGTCTCGGGCGTGAGCGCGACGTGCAGGCTGACCACGTCGCTCGCCGCCAGCACCTCCTCCAGGCGCTCGTGCTTCTCCACGCCCATGGCGCGCGCCTTGTCGTTCGGCACGTAGGGGTCGTAGGCGAGCACGCGCATGCCGAACGCCTTGCTCAGCTCGACGACGCGGCCCCCGATGCGGCCGATGCCGACGAGGCCGAGCGTCTTGCCGCGCAGCTCGTGCCCCATGAACGCCTTCTTCTCCCACTCGCCCTTGCGCATGCTGGCGTCGGCGCGCGCCATGTGCCGGCTCAGGCCGAGCATCATGCCGAAGGCGAGCTCGGCGACGGCGTTCGTCGCGGCCAGGGGCGCGTTCACCACGGCGATGCCCGCGGCCTTGCACGCGTCGGTGTCGATGTTGTCCACGCCCACGCCCGCCCGGCCGACGACCCGGAGCCGGGGCTGGCTCTGCACCTTGGGCACGCCGGCCACGACCTCCGCCGTGACCTGGGTCGCGCTGCGCACGATGAGCGCGTCGGCGTACTGCAGCGCGTCGAGGAGGTCCTTGCCCTTGGCTTGCCGCTCATCGACCTCGAGCCCGGCCTTGCGCAGGACTTCGACGCCGGGCTTGCTGATGCCGTCGGTGATGAGCACGCGGGGCATGGTCTCGGGCGCGCAAGGCCGCGCGGGGTCAAATAGGTTGGTCGCGTCCGAGGATGCGCCGCCCGTGCGAGACCGCGATGCGCTCGAGCGCGCGCTGGCCGGCGATCCCCGCCGGGGCGACGAGGAGCGCCGCATACGCCTCGGCGACGGCCGTGCTCCGCGCGCGCTGGTCGGGCGAGGCGCGCGCCGCGGCCCAGGCGAGGAGCGTGGCGGCGAAGGCGTGGTAGTGCTGCTCCAGCAAGCGAAGCGCGGCGCTCTCCTGCAGCTCCGGCGGCTCGCGGCTCGTGGCGAGCATCTCCTCGGCCAGCCCGCGCCAGGCGTGCGCCAGGTCGGCGGCCAGGGCGGGCTGGGCCTGCGCGAGCAAGGCCTGGGCGCGGGCGTGGAGCGCGGCCAGCCCGTCCTTGCGCGCGAGGCGCAGCACGTCGAGCGCCTGGATGTTCGTCGTGCCCTCCCAGATGGGCAGGACCTGCGCGTCGCGCAGCAGGCGGGGCGTGACCCACTGCTCCACGTAGCCGTTGCCGCCGAGCATCTCGCACGCCTCGCTCGCCGCGCGCACCGCGAGCTTCGCCGTGCACGCCTTGGCGAGCGGCGTCAGGGCCCGCAGCAGGTCGCGCTCGTCCGCGTCCATGGCGCGCGCCGCCTCCAGCACGACGGCCAGGGCGCCCTCGGCCTCGACGGCCAGGCGCACGCAGGCCAGGCGGTACAGCGGCTGCTCCTCCAGGGGCTTGCCGAACGCGCTGCGCACGCGGCCGTTGCGCACGCCCTCGCGCAGGGCGCGGCGCGTGCCGGCGACGCTCGCCACCGCGTTGTAGAGGCGCGACATATTGACCATCTCCGCCATCGCCTTGAAGCCGCGGCCGGGCGGCGCGAGGAGGAAGGCGGTCGTGCCCTGGAACTCCAGCTCCGCCGTCGCCATGCTCGTCACCCCCAGCTTGTCCTTCAGGGAGCGCAGGCGGATGCCGTGGTTGGGCTCGCCGGCAGGTGGCAGGAAGCGCGGCACGAGGAACAAGCCGAGCCCGTCGGTGCCGGCGGGCGCGCCGGGCAGCCGGGCCAGCGTGAGGATGACCTCGGCCGTGCAGTTGCTCGCGAACCACTTCTCGCCGTGCAGCGCGAACGTGCCGTCGGCGTTCGGCTCGGCCTGCGTCGCGGTCTGGCCCACGTCGCTGCCGCCGGCGCGCTCCGTGAGCAGCATCGCGCCTTCCCACGCGCCCTCGGGCGCGTCCTGGACGAGGCGGGGCACGGTCCAATCGCGCAGCCCGGCGGAAGCATGCCGGTCGAGCACCCACGCCGCTCCATCCGTCATGCAGCCCGGGCAGTAGTAGCCGGCCTCGGCCTGGGCGAAGAGGTAGCCGAGCGCGAAGTGCAGCGTGCGGGGCGCGCGCGCCGCTTCGCCGAGCGGGTGCCAGCTCAGGGTGAAGACCCGATGCTCGCGCGCGAGGCGCTGGAGCGTGCGATAGCTCGCGTCGTAGCGCGCCGTGTCCTGCCCGCCCGGACCGGCTCCCGGCGCGAGCACGGGGCGCTTGCGGTCCGCCTCGCGCCCGAGGGCGTCGAGCTCGCGCGGCGCGAGCCGGCCGAGCGCGGCCAAGCGCGGTTCGGCAGCCTTCAACGCTTCCGGCGATGTGAACAAGGGGAGGAGGGTGCGCAGCGCCACGTCGTCGGCGAACCAGTCCTCGTCCGGCGACCGCGGGCCCATCATCGGAGGGCAAGGCCCGCGCCATGCCTTGAAAGCTCGCGCTGCTCGGACGCGGAACGCAACGCTCAAGCGCCCCACCGGGCGATGGCGCGGCGTGCAGGACCTGAAGCGCATCGCCGCCCGCCTCGAGGAGGCGCTCGACGAGAAGGACGCGCTGCGCGAGCAGGCCATCCCGCTGTGCCGACGCATCCTGCGCGCGAGCACGGGGGCGGTGCGCAGCTTGCACCAAGGCCAGGACCCGGAGCGGGACCTCGCGCAGGCGGTGAAGGACGCGGCGGAGCTGGAGCGGCTGCTGCAGGGCCACGCCGACGTCTCCGCCAGCGGCTTCGTCGAGGAGGCGCTGCAGGAGCTGGCGGAGGCGGCGGTCGTGCAGGCCATCCTGCGCGGCGGCAAGCTGCCCACACCCGCCGATCTGCATTGCCCGTCCGTGGCGTACGTGCTCGGCTTGGGCGACGCCGTCGGCGAGCTGCGCCGCGCCTGCCTGGACGCCATGCGCGAGGGCCGCGACGCGGACGCGGAGCGCATGCTCGGATGGATGGACGCGCTGTTCGAGGCCATCCTGCGCTTCGACCAGCCCGTGGCGAGCCACGTGCGTCGCAAGCAGGACGTGGCGCGCAGCCTGGTGGAGAAGACGCGGGGCGACCTCACGGTCCTACAGCGAGGGAGAACCTTGGAGCAGAGCATCTCGGGATTGCTGGACGAGCTGGAAGCGGGCAAGGCGCGGAAGAAGGCCAAGCCCGCGGCGAACCTGGACCTGGACGCGGAGAGCGACTTCAAGCGCAAGCCGAAGCGCGCCTAGTTTGGTTCAGGTACTCGTACTAGAACAGACGCCCCGTCAGCCCAGCGTGCCCGTCCTCACCGGATACGCGACCGGCTCCTCGCCGACCCAGCGGTGCTCGTAGCCCTCGACGTCGTCCGTCTCCGTCACGACCATCCGGCACGCCAGGCAGCGGAAGCCGCGGAACCCCGGTCGCTCGCCCGCCGCGAGCTGCTCCTGGGTGAGGACCGCCTTCTCGATCTTGCACGCGAGGAACGTCGCGCGCGCCCCGCATCGGGGGCAGGTGGCGGTGAAGCGCTGGGCGCGGTCCATGCCCCGCATCGTACCCGTGGAC
>JAIVGT010000102.1 GCA_020201485.1 Halobacteriales archaeon | reverse complement strand
TGCTCGTGCCGAGCGCGACGAGGGCGTCCATGGCCTTCGCCCGGCGCAGGCCCTCGTAGAACGGCCAGCCGGCCAGGGCCTGGACCGCGGTGCCGAGCGCGAACAGGACGGCGCCGAGCCAAGGCTCGGCCAAGCCCAGCCAGGGAAGCACCATGAGCAACCCGCCCGAGCCCAGCGCGAACGCGGCCATGCGCGTGCTCCACCGCAGCGCGCGCTCCGGCTGCGTGAAGCGGCGGCGGCAGCTCCGGCTGCAGAAGCGGTAGGTCTCGCCGGCCACCTGCGCGGCCAAGGCATCGTCCGGCACGGCGCGTCCGCAGGAGGGGTCGAGCGGCATCGCCCTGCTTCAGTCGCCGGACCGCCATGCGCGTTGCGGATGGTCCGACGCGGGTCGAGCGGCCTTTGCGCCCGGCGGTGGGGCGGACTTGGGACCTTCGGCCCCCACATCGCGCGGTGGTGCTAGCCGCGCGCCCGGCAGGGCACCGCGCCAAGCCGCCTCGGCGACGAGCCGCAGGCAGGCCACGACCCCCGGCTGCTGGAGCAGCGTGCCGGCGACCTGCTGGTCCGTCGGCCCAGGTCCCGCGTCCACGAGCAATGCCTCGCCGTCCGCGACGAGGAGCGCCGCTCCCGCGACCCCTTCGCCGGGCAGGTGGCGCAGGTCCGCGCCCACCGCTTGCAGCGCGCGCAGGCCGGGGACGTCGGCGGGGAGGGCGAGGACGAGGAGGCGCGCCGGCACGCCGCGGGCGCGGAGCTGCTCGACCGCCGGCAGCACGGCTTCCGGGCGCAGGGCAGCCGCGCCCAGGGCGCCGAGCACGCCCCGCTCCGCGCCGACGACGATGCGCGCCGCGCACGCCTCGACCGCCCGCCGGCCTTGCAGCGCGGTCGCTCCGGCGGCGGTCGGGATGTCGGGGCGGAGGGTGCCGACGATGGCGTCCCAGTCGCGCAAGAGGGAGCGCGCCCGATCCTCCGCCTCCTTCAGCTCGCGGGCGACGAGGGCCTCGGGGGCGGTGGCGCGGTACCGCTTCGGACCGGCCCCGGGGACCTCCTCGATGAGGCGGTGGAAGCTCAGCATGGCCAGCACCTCGTAGATGCGGCCGATGGGCACGCCCGCGGCGTGCGCGAGCTCCCGGGCGTGCGCCGTGCCCAGGTCGAGGAGGCTGACGTACACGCGGGCCGGGTATCCCGTGATGCCCAAGTGCTCGAGCAGCGAGAGCCGCTCGTCGATGCGGCGCATGCCGGTCACGGATGGCCGATGCAGTTCTCGGGGTAGACCGTCACGTTGCCCGTCTGTGGGTCCACGGCCGTGCAGTTCCCGTCGCCATCGGCCCGAGCCCCCTCGACCGGGCTGAGCCCCGCCTCTCCCAGCATCGGGGCGAGGACCGAGCTCCCGAGGACGAGCATCGCCACGAGCACCATGTGTCGGATTGCTCCCATGCCAACCACCAGGGAAAGCCTCGACAGCGGTCGGCATGCGGTTGTTGGCTCACGGAGTCATACAACGGCGCGCAACGGGCGCACGGCGCCTCACGCTGCGCTCAGCTGCGGCGCGACGCCGCCGTGGCTCGGCTCCCGCACGACCCACGTTGCCGCCAGGGCGGCGGCGGCGTACCGCTTGTTGCGCGCGCCCTGCGCGTGCACCAGGCCGGCCTCCGTCATCCTCGCGAGATGCCGGGACAGGAGCCCCTGGTCGATGCCGAGCGCGCCGCACAGGTCGGCCTGGCTCCGCCCCGGCCGGGCGACCAGGAGCTGCACGATGCGCCTCCGCGTCGGATCGGCCAAGTGGACGAGGCGGCGCATCTCGTCGCGGCTCATGTCGGCCCGGGGCACGAAGAAGTGCTCGTGGCTCGGGGTCTTCACGCTGGCGACGAGGTGCTCGCGCTTCAGCACGTGCATGTGATACACGACGCACCCGTAGCCGAACCCGGAGGCGCGTTCCAGGTCTCGAAGATGGATGAACGGGCGCGCGGCGACGGCGTCGAGCAGCCGCTGCCGGTAGGAGTTCCCGAGCAGGTCGCGGGAAAGGAGGCGGGCGTACAGGGGGAACGCGAAGGGCAACCAGCCTTTCTGGGCGAGCACCCCCGCGGCGAGCAGCACGCCGACGAGGAGGGCAGCGATGCCCGCTTGGCCGACCGCCGGTGGCCGGGGAACGAGCCAGGGCGTCCCCGCGACCATGACCTCCGTCGCATCGCCCTCCACGGAGCCGCGTGCGCGCTGGGTGGGCGGGATGGGAAGCACCGCCCCCGTCGAAGGCTCGGCGCGAGGGTGAACCGTCACGTTCCCGACGAGGACGACGTCCTCCGAGCCCAGCCCGCGCCGGGCGCCGCCCAGCCCCAGCCACCCGGAGCCGTCCGCAACGGCCACGCGGCCATCGACGGCGTACGACGGGGCTCCCGCCACGAAGCGTCCTTCGCCCGGGTCGCGTCCGCGGAGCTCGCCGTCGGCGATGACGATGCGCAGGTAGGCCCGCTCCACCTGTGCCGGCATCACGGCCGGGCCCTCCGCCATGTCCCATTGCCCCGTCCGGAGCTGCACCTCCTGCCGCGCGTCGCCCAGCACGACATCGGCTTCGTCGATGGCCAGCGTGAAATCTCCGCGCACCGCGAACGCGTCGAGCGCGGCGTCGAACAGACCATCGTCGCCGTGGTGCGCCAGGCCGAACGACGGCGCGGGAACGACGTGGGCGAAGGCGTAGGATTGTCCAGCGTCGCCCAGCGTCAGGCCGACGTCCTCCGCGATGGGATGGAAGGGCTCGCCATCGGCCTCGGTCGGGCCGATGGTGAAGCTGCAGGGACGGCCGGCCTCGGCGAACGCATAGAGGACGGTCGGCGCGGGGCCCGCGACGGCGACGACCACCGTTCCGTTCACGAGGTCGTACGAGTCCTGGCCCTCGCCGAGGACGAGCACGTGGTCGCCGCCCACGACGTCCCGGACGTGCTCCTGCTCGACATGCACCCACGTTGCGACGAGGTGGCGCGCCGTGATGGTGAGCTGCGCGGGGAGACCGCGGAGAAGGAGCGCTCCATCGTCCGCCGACACCTGCACCCGACCCGTCACGAGCGCATGCGTCAGCCCGATGTCGCCCGAGACCGCCTGGGGCGAGTCCCGAGCCTCCATCGCCCAGCCACCGACCCCGGCCAGGAGGAGCGCACCAGCCAGCGCGTGCAGACGCGACATGAGCTCCTCGGATGCATCACCCTAGGGATACGTCAAACCCGACGCCGCCCTACACACAAACGGCCTGCGCGGGACCCACCGAAACTCCTGGCAGGGGTTTCGCTGGGGGCCGGGCGGCCGCGGGCAGCCGCGCGAAGCTCATCCCCATGGCGTGCCGTCGCGGAGCGATGATGCGCGCCGACCCGCTCCATATCCGATGCCCGACCTGCCGCGCCGCCGCCGGTTCGGGCTGCCACGCGCCGCACGACCCGGGCGTCCCGCGCGGGTTGCACAAGGACCGCGTCGCGAAGGCGACGCTCGGCGCGTGACCTCAGGCGAGGAGGCGCATGGCGGTCTCGGCGTGCGCCCGCGCGGCCTCGCGCAGGTCGGCCGGACCGTGGCGCGCCAGGTGCGCGAGCTCCACGGCCAGCCCCCGTTCCCGCTCCGTCACGTCGCCCAGGATGGCCGCGCCTCCGGGCAGCTGCCCGCGCAGCAGGGCGAGCGACTCGCACGCCTGGTCGTGCAGCGTGACGAGCCGCGCGAGGTGCGCCCATCGCTGCTCGATGCTCACAGCACATCCCCCGCGTGCAGCAGGAGCGTGTCGACCGCTTGGCCGAGCGCCCGCACTTGGACCTGGAGCCGCTGCAGCTCCGGGTCGCCCGTGTCCGCGGCTTCCTTGGCCGCGCGCTCGAAGCGCGATTGCGCGTCGACCCACTGGCGGAGGAGCAGCCGGTCCGGAGCCGGAGCCCGCACGTCGAGCGCCTGCTCGAAGAGCTCCGCGCGGTTCCTCGCCGCGGTCGCCAAGCGCTGGAGCATGGCGTCGGTGGTCAGGTCCGGCGCGCTGAGGCGGAGGGCGTCGTAGAGCGCCGCCAACTCGCCTTCCAAGGCGACGAGCCGCGCGACGGCATCCGCGTCCACCACCCAGCGCTCGGGCTCCATGGGCACCGCTCCCGGCACGGGGGGCTTGAGGTTGTCGGGACACGCACGCAGCGCCGGGCCGGCCCCGACGCGACGGGGAGCAACAACCTTGATATCGTCGCAAGAGGCGTGCAGCCTGACCCGCATGCGCCCTGCCACGCTGCCGCTCGCCGTGTTCCTGCTTGCCATCCCCCTCGCCGGGTGCGTGAGCCAATCCCTGACCCCGGCCACCGTCCCGGGCGTCGACCTCGCCGGCGTCGTCGTGCCGAAGGGCGCGACCCTGGAGCAGGTCCCGGGC
>JAIVGT010000404.1 GCA_020201485.1 Halobacteriales archaeon | reverse complement strand
GGCGATGGCGAGCGCGATGCCGGCCGCGGAGCGCAGCGTGCCTTCGCGCGTGGCGGGCAAGGACACGCCGGCGATGGACCACACCGCCTTCGTGCCCGCGATGCCGATGGCGAGGAGCGCGAAGGGATAGAGGTAGTACACCTGGCTGCTGAACGGCAGGCCGAGCAGCTCCAGGGCGCTGCCGAAGCTCATCATGGCGAAGGTGACGAACCCCCACACCATCCACGTCACGCCCTCGGTGCGCCGGCGCAGGGGCTCCTCGTAGCGCCGCGCGGCGTCGATGGCGCGCACCGCCTGCTCCACGGTCAGGGATTCGGTCGCCATGCTCCCACCCCGGGAGCCGCGTGCCGGCTCAATGCCGTTCCGGTGTTCTGCCCGGCAGACGGCTCACGCGACCGCGAGCGTCCCGCCCATGCCCGGCGCGTGCGGCTTGCACACGTAGGCGACGATGCCCGCGGCGTCGAGGCGGACGAGGAACTTCGTCGTCGCGCCCGGGGTGAGGTCGTGGCTGTAGGTCGTGCCGCCCACGGTGTAGGTGAAGGTGTGCAGCGTGCCGTCCTTGTTCTGCACCGCCACCTCCGTGACCTGGCCGGCGGGGCAGGGCCGCGCCCCGCTTCGCCGTGCGCCAGGCCTGGACGCCGGCGGGCAGGGCGAGCACGAGGCCGAGGATGAGGAGCATGGAGCTCACGTACTCCGGGCCCGAGGCCGGGCTGGCCAGGCCGGCGGCCGCCCCGAACACGAAGAGCACGAGGAGGGGCAGGATGGCGAGCGCGATGCCGGCGGCGAGGAGCAGGACCGGCCGCTCCCGGCGGAGCACGAGGACGGTGCACACGACCGCGGGCAGGAACGGGATGAGCTGCGGCGAGAGCACCGCGCCCAGGTTGCCGTTGGCGTAGGCGACGATGGCCCCGATCTCGGCGAGGAAGCCGGCCGCGATGAGGCTGCGGTGCAGGGACCAGCCGGCGCGGGCCAGGGGGGCGGTGCGGGCCTCGGCGTGCATGGCCGTGGCCGTGGGCCGGGGCTCGTCGTGCGTGACGCGCTGGAATCTCGCGGGTTCTGCAGCCATGGGCTCCCTCGTCGCAGGAGCAAGGGCGCGGTGGTTCTTGGCCCTGCTGTGCGACGTCCGCACAAAGAAGGAACCCCCAGGGTCGAGGGGGGATGTGGGGGGAAGCGCCGCGAGGCGCGCCCCCTGGGGGGCAACGCCAGCCCATCACAGCGTGTTCGGCGGCTTGTCCGCGGTGAAGCTGCGCGCGCCCTGCACGGCCTCGCCCCGGTCGGCGTGGAGCGTGGCGCACAGGTAGTACAGGCCGGGCTGGAGGGGCTGCTGCAGCTCCGCGACCACGCGCCACGGCTGGAACGTGGGCTGGAGCGTGCCCCGCTCGCCGGCGCCCAGGCCGCGCGTGACGCCGCCCACCTCCGGGCTCTCGTCGCGCTGGTACGTGCGGATGACGCGGCCGTCGAAGCTGCGCAGCGTGAGCTCCCACAGCCGGAAGTGCAGGCTGCGCGCCGCGCCGGTGTTGTTGAGGAAAAGCGTGACGTTCATCAGCTCGCCGGGGCGGTAGCGGTCCTTGTCCGCGGCGATGTCGATGCCGAGCGGCTTGCTCGCGACGCACGGCGGGTTGAGGTTCGGGTTGCCCGACGGCCCGCCCAGGCAGCCCGCCAACGGCAAGGCGAGGAGGGCGAGCACGGCGAGCCCGAGCGTGGGGCGCGAGGCGCTGCCCGCGAGCGCCGGGCGCGGAACGCTCCGCCGGTGTCCCATGGCCCGCGGGACGGGCAGTGCCCTATTTAGGGTTTCGGATTGAAGTGGCGCGCGTGCCCGCCCTCGCTGCGCTCCGGCTCGCGCCG
>JAIVGT010000101.1 GCA_020201485.1 Halobacteriales archaeon | reverse complement strand
GCGCAGGACATGCACGCCATCCAGGAGCGCGACATCGCCGCCCTCGGCGCGCACTTCCAGCCGGAGGAGATCGTGGAGCTCGTCGCGGTCGTGGCCAGCTTCATGATGTACAACACGTTCGTGACGCTGCTCGGCCTGGAGCTCGAGGACGCGCACCAGCGCTAATACTTGTACGCCGGGTCCGCGCCCGCGTCCTGCTCCAGCTCCACGCCGAGGCCGAGCACGATGCGGTTCATCATGTTGAAGTACGCCACCACGTGGTTCACCGCGACCACCTGCTCGTCGTCCAGGCCGGCCTTGCGCAGCGCCTCCACGTCCTGCGGCCCGACGGTGGCCGGCGCGAGGGTCAGCTTGCGGGCGTAGCCCAGCATCGCGACCTCCCGCGCCGCCAGCCCCGCCGTGTCGCCGTGCGCCGCCCGCTCCGCCGCCGCGTCGTCGTGGAGGACGCGTGCCAGCGCCGCGGCATGGTGCTGCACGCAATACGCGCAGGCGTTCGCCCGGCTCACCTCGACGGCGACGCGCTCCCGGTCCGCGCGCGGCAGGCTGTGCGAGCCGTACATGAGCGCGAGGTAGTAGTCCACGCCGCGCTCCATGACGGTGGGCAAGGCCCCGCTCACGGCGATGACGCCCGCGACCTTCCCGCGCTGACGACGCACGCGCGCGTATGCCGCGGCCAGCTCGCCCTCTGCCCGCTCTTCCGGCACGATGCGGACCCAGGCCATGCGCCCGGACCGGCGTGTGGGCCCATGAACCCCGCCGGCGCAAAGGCGAAGAGCACCCGGCGCGTTGCGCGCCCATGCGCCTGCGCTGCCGGGCCTGCGGCAAGGACCACCCGGAGGCGCAGGACATCTGCGCCTGCGGCGGCCCGCTCGACCTCGAGGGCTTCGCGCCCGCCGTGCACCGCGAGATGTTCGCCGGCCGCGGGCTGTGGCGGTTCCTCCCCGCCCTCCCTCTGGCCGGCGCCGAGCCGCTGCGCCTCGGCGAAGGCAGCACGCCCATGCCGCGCGTGGCATCGCTCGGCGCGTGGTACAAGTGCGAATACCTGCAGACCACGGGCAGCTTCAAGGACCGCGGCGCCGCCGTGCTCGTGACGAAGGCGAAGCAGCTCGGCGCGCAGCGCGTGGTCGAGGACAGCAGCGGCAACGCCGGCGCGGCCATCGCCGCGTACGCGGCTGCCGGTCGCCTGCCCGCGGACATCTTCGTCCCGGAGTGGGCGACGGAGCCGAAGATGCGCGCCGTGCAGGCGCTCGGCGCGACCGTGCACAAGATCCCCGGCCCACGGCGGGGCGTGACGGAAGCCGCCATCCGCTTCTGCCGTGAGCAACGCGCCTATTTCGCCAGCCACGTCTTCCCCCCGTGGTTCATCCAGGGCACGAAGACGGCCGCCTACGAGATCGCCGAGGACTGCGGGTTCCAAGCCCCAGATGCCGTCGTCGCGCCGGGCGCGATGGGCACCATCGTCATCGGCCTGCACAAGGGCTTCGAGGAGCTGCGCCGCGCCGGCCTCGTCGCGCACGTGCCGCGCCTCTACCTCGGCCAGGCGCAGGGCTTCGCGCCCGTCGTGCAGACGCTGCACGGCGCGCAGCCGCCGGGCGAGGAGAACCGCATCGCCGACGGCCTGCTCATCGCCGAGCCGCCCCGCCTGCGCCAGATGGTGGATGCGGTGAAGGGCACGGGCGGCGATGCAGCAGCCATCGACAAGGGGCACACGGAGCGCGCCCTGGCCGGGCTGCACCGGCAGGGCCTGCTCGTCGAGCCGAGCAGCGCCGTGGCGCACGCGGCGCTGGAGCGCTTCCGCGAGGAGGGTGCCATCCGCAAGGACGAGCGCGTCGTCGTCATGCTCAGCGGCCGCTTCAAGTGAGCCTGGCCTCGGGAGCCACGTCCTCGGCGAGCGGCGGCCCGGCCAGCGGCAGGGTGAAGAAGAACCGCGCGCCTCGTCCGTCGCCGTCGCTCTCGGCGTGGATGCGCCCGCCGTGCGCCTCGACGATGCCCTTGCAGATGAACAGGCCGAGCCCGGTGCCGCCTTCCGTGCGCGGCACGCCGCTCTCCGCCTGGCTGAACGGCTGGAACAGCTTGCCCACGAGTTCCGCCGCGATGCCCGCGCCGTCGTCCTCCACGCACAGCTCGGCCATCCCGGGGGTGGCGCGGGCGCTGACGCGCACCGTGCCGCCGCGTGGCGTGAACTGCAGGGCGTTCTCCATGAGGTTGATGAGGACCTGCTGCACGCGGTCGCCGTCGGCGCGGACGCGCACGTCCGCCACCTCCGCGACCAGGGTCACGCCCCGCTTCCGCGCCTCGCCCTCCATCGTCTGCACCGCGGCCTGCGCCACCGCCGGGAGGTCCAGGTCCTTCACCTGGAGCTTGAGATGCCCGGCCTGCATGCGGCTCGCCTCCAGCAGCTCGCGGATGAGCCGGTTCAGCCGGTCCACGTTGCGCGTCAGCATCTGCAGCCCCTTGTCCATCTCCGGGCTGACCGGGCCACGCTTCCCGGTGCGCATCATGTGCAGCTCCGTGCGCAGGGGCGTCATGGGCGTGCGCAGCTCGTGGCTGGCGATGTTGATGAACCGCGTCTTGACCTCGTCCATCTCGCGCAGGCGGTCCACGCTCTCCTCCAGGGCATGCGTCTGCGCGCCCAGGCGGGCCATCATGTGCTCGTAGCTCGCCGCGAGCGCGCCCACCTCGTCGTCCGTCATGAGGTTCGTGCGCCCGCGCGCCCCCGGGGTGCGCGCCTTGCGCATGGCCGCGGTGAGCTCCGCCAGGGGGCGGGCGATGGAGCGGCTGCCGGCATACGTGAGGGCGAGGGCGATGGCCAGCGCCAGGACGGTCGTGCCCGCCATGGCCCAGGTCATGTTGTCGATGTAGCCGCTGAAGTCGGAGCGGAACGTGACCACGACCACGTGCAGGTCCGTCGCCGGGACGGGCGCGAAGGCCACGAGGCGCACCGCCGTCTCGCGGTCGGCGAACTGACCGGGGCCGGTGAGGATGCGCTCCTGCTCGTCGCCCGTCCAGCCCTCGTCGGCGAGGGCGCGCGCCGCTCCTGGATGCTCCGTGAGCACGTGCCCGCCCCCGTCGATGACAAAGGCGTAGCCGTGCGCGCCGAGATGCTCGCGGCTCAGGTGTGCCTGGAGGTCCGGGGAGGACATCTCCGTCGCTGCGATGCGCACGGCCGCCGGCACGGTGTTCTCCTCCATGCGCGCCAGGAGCTGGTCCTCGAGCATGGCCTGGCCGGAGCCGATGGCGATGAGCCAGAGCAGGGCCAGGCCGAGGGCGACGATGGTGATGCTCGTGACCATGACCTTGCCCTGGATGCTCGCGACGGGCGACGGGATGTGCGCGTAGCCTTGGCGCTCGACGTACCGGCGGCGGACCGGGTCGAGGAAGCGGACGAGCGTGATGTAGGCCGCGAGGCTGAACAGCAGGCCGAGGGGGAGGCCGAGCGGGATGCCCCGCCAGAACTCGTCCCAGGGCAGCTTCGTGAACACGACGCTCTGCACGTTGCCCAGGACGTACGCGCCCAGGCTGGCGGGGGTGAAGTACCAGGCGACGCGCTTCGGGTAATGGAGGATGCGCCGCGCGCTCGCTTCCGGGTCCGAGAGCGGCTCGCCGTCGATCATCCGGGCGAAGTCCCGGGCCACGGGGCGGAGGAGCAGGAGGGGCACGACGACGGCGAGCGGAACGCCGATGGCCGGCAGCTCCCAGAGGTACTCCACGAGCGTCGCGAGCTGCTGCTCGTTCGTCCCCGAGGCCCCGCTCAGGTTGCCGAAGTTGTAGCCGATGCCGAGGTAGATGAGGACGAGGAGGGCGAACATCGTCAGGCCCACGTTCCGGTGGAGCCTGCGGGCGGCGGCCTGCCCCGGGGTCGGGCCCATGCGCGGGCCTCACGCTTGGTCGACGCGGCGGCGCAGCGCTTCGAGCGCCCGGTTGAACGCCTGCTCGCGCAGCTCGCGCGCGCGTTTCTCCTCGAGGAGGTCGTGCACCTTGCCCACGACCTGCTCCGGCTCGAAGGGCTTCTCGATGAAGTTGTCCACGGCCGCCTCGTTGATGGCCCCGACGGCGACCTCGAGGTCGGCATAGGCGGTGATGAGCACGCGCCGCGTCTGCGGGGCCTGCTCGCGCGCCTCGCGGAGCAGCTCGACGCCCGTCCTTCCGGGCAGCTTGTAGTCGCAGAGCACGAGGTCGAACTGAGTCTCCTTGAGCGCCTTGCTTGCCGCCTCCGCGCTGCCGGCGACGCGGATGGTCGCCGGCTCCGGGAGGCTGCTTTCCAGGAGGCCACGGAGCGACTCGGCCACGTCAGGCTCGTCGTCCACGACGAGGATGGAGGCCGGCCGCGGGGGCGCGGGGGGCGGGGGAGCGGTCGGCATGGGGCTCGCTCCTGGCTCGGCGGTCGGCGCTATATCACAGGGCGCGAAAGGGCGTTGGCCCGCATCCACCAATTGCTCCCGAGGACGC
>JAIVGT010000100.1 GCA_020201485.1 Halobacteriales archaeon | reverse complement strand
GGGCCAACCCGTCCGCGCGCGGCAGGAGCGGCAGGAGCACGCCGCTCGCATCCTCCGGCACGCGCGCGCGGCGCGGCTCGACCTCGAAGGCCTTGCGGGCGCGGGCCAGGTCGGGCTCCACGCTGCGCGAGCACGCTCGGCTCCTGTAAAGGTGACGTCGCGCGCGCTCCTTGGGGGCTCTGCAAACCCTCAAGCAGGGCGGGGCCTCTGCCACCGCGTGCGGGCCCTCATCCTCGCGCACGACAAGTTCACTCCCGTCAGCGGGAAGACCGGCGTCTGCCTCCTCCGCTACCGCCGCAGCGACATCGTCGCCGTCATCGACCGGAGCAAGGCCGGCCGCGACGCGGGGGAGGTGGTGCCCGAGGGCAAGGGCATCCCCATCCTCGGCAGCGTCGAGGAGGCGCTCACGCTCCAGCCGGACACGCTGTTCATCGGCATCGCGCCCGTCGGCGGCATGCTGCCCGAGGACTGGCGCCAGGACCTGCGCGCGGCCATCGAGAAGGGCATGACCGTCGTCAGCGGCCTGCACGTGTTCCTGGCCGAGGACAAGGAGATGGGCGCGCTGGCCAAGCGCCACGGCGCGAAGCTCGTGGACGTGCGCAAGCCGCCCGTGGAGCGCCGCATCGCGACGGGCGAGGGGCGCAACGTCGACGCCATCAGCGTGCTCACCGTGGGCACCGATTGCTCCTCGGGCAAGATGACCGTGAGCGTCGAGCTGCACCGCGAAGCGTTGCGCCGCGGATTGCCGAGCGGCTTCGTCGCGACGGGGCAGACCGGCATCATGGTCGGATGCGACCAGGGCGTGGCCATCGACGCGGTGGTCGGTGATTTCATGGCGGGCGAGACGGAGCGCATGGTCCTGGCTTGCGCGCACCAGGGCAAGCGGCTCATCTGGGTCGAGGGCCAGGGCACGCTCACCCACCCCGCGTACAGCGGCGTGACCACCGCGCTCCTCCACGGCGCGAGCCCGGACGCGCTCATCCTCTGCCACGACGCGGCGCGCCACGAGAAGAAGGGCTTCCCGGGCTTCCCGCTCACCGGCCTGCGCGAGGAGGTCACGCTGAACGAGCACCTCCTGAGATGGACGACCGGCGGCAAGGTCGTGGGCGTCGCGCTCATGACGCTGGGCATGACCGACGACGAGGCGCGCAAGGCCTGCCAGCGCGCGGAGCTGGAGACCGGCCTGCCCACGACCGACGTGCTGCGCTTCGGCGGGGGCAACCTCGTGGACGCGGTGCTGCAGGTCACGGACCAGCTCAAGCGGAAGTCGCGGCCGCCCTACGCCGTGAAGCGGTGAGCCCATGCGCATGCGCACCTGGACCGAGGAGCTGCCGACGAAGCGGCCCTTCGTCATCAGCACCGGCTCGCTGCGCCGCATCACGGCGCTCTACACGGAGCTGGAGCACGACGGCATCCGCGGCTTCGGCGAGGCTGCGCCCAGCCTGCGCGTCGCGGGCGAGACGGAGCAGGGGGTGCAGGCGTTCTGGGCGGCGGTGAAGCCGGCGTTCGAGGAGCGCACGCCCGCCGATTGGCAGGGCACGCTCGGCTGGCTCCACGCGCGCGCCTTCGGCAACCCGGCGGCGAAGAACGCCTTGGACAACGCGCTGCTCGACCTCGTGGGCAAGGCGCAGCGCAAGCCGGCGCACCAGCTCCTCGGCCTGAAGCCGGGCCGGATGGCGACGAGCGGCACCGTCGTGCTCGATGCCCCGGAGGCGATGGCGAAGGAGGCGGCGCAGCATCTCGATGCCGGCTTCCGCGTGCTCAAGGTGAAGCTCGGCGACCCGCAGGAGGACGCGGCGCGCGTGCAGGCGGTGCGCGACGCGGCGCCCGATGGGACGCTGCGCTGCGACGCGAACACGGCGTGGACGGAGCAGCAGGGCAAGAAGCTGGTGCGCGTCCTGGACAAGCTCGACGTGGAACTGCTGGAGCAGCCGGTGCCGCGCGGCTTCGACGCGGAGATGAAGGCCATCGCGCGCGCCGCCGAGCTGCCCGTGCTCGCTGACGAGAGCTGCTTGGGCCTCGAGGACACGCGCGCGCTCGCGAGCGCGAGGTTCGCCGACGGCTTCGTGCTCAAGCTCGCCAAATGCGGCGGGCTGTGGCAGGCGAAGCAGATGCTGGACGTGGCGAAGAAGGCGAAGCTCAAGGTCATGGTCGGCTGCATGGTCGAGTCCGGCCTGGGCATCGCCGCGGCAAGCCAGCTTCTCGGCCGCGTGCAGTTCGCCGACCTCGACGGGGCGTGGCTCCTCGCGCGCGACCCGTGGACGGGCGCGGACGTGCAGCGCGGCGAGGTCTGCACACCCGAAGGACACGGCCTCGGCGCCGCGCGCCGGCAGTGAGTCCGCGCGCGCTGCGGCCAGGTTTTCCAGGCCCCGCCAAACCTACAAATACCCCCTGCCGTATGGCCGCGCACTTCCATGCCGAACGTCGAGGCGCTCCGCCAGGTCAAGCGCGCCGAGGAGGACGTGCAGCGCCTCCGCGCCAAGGCGAAGGAGGACGCAGACCACATCCTCCGCGACGCCGCGCGCCAGGCCGAGCAGCTCAAGCGCAACGCCGAGGCGGAGGGGCAGCGCCTCCTCCAGCAGGCATTGGAGCAGGCCCGCCGCGACGCCGAGGCGGAGAAGCGGACCATCGTCCAGAAGGGCGAGCGCGACGCCGCGTCCATCACCGCCCGCGGCCAGGGCTCCGACCTGACGCGCGCCGTGGACACGCTCCTGAAGAAGTTCGACCAGCGGGTGAGGGGCTGAGATGCTCCGACCGGCGCCGATGTCGAAGCTGACCATCATCGCCGCCAAGGGCCAGATGCGGCCCATCGTCGAGCAGCTCTACACCCTGCGCATCGCCCACCTCGTGGAGTTCAGCGAGGGCTCCCGCCCCGAGCTGCAGGATTTCCGCATCGGCAAGCCGATGCCCGAGGGCCAGGCGGCGAGCGACCGGCTGGTCCGCCTGCGCGGCTTGCAGCGGCACTTGGAGCTGGAGACGCACGAGCCGGCCACGCGCCACCCGGCGCGCGACATCGACGCCCGCCTCGACGAGACGCTCCACAGCCTGGAACTCAGCATCACCGGCGTCGCGGAGTCGAAGCAGCGCTTCCAGCAGCAGCTCGACGCGCTCACGAAGGAGGAGGAGCTCCTCCAGCCGCTGAGCGCGCTCCCCCTGAAGCTCGAGGACTACACCGGCTACCAGAACCTGCAGGTCCTCGTCGGCCGCAGCGAGCAGCCCATCGAGCCGGTCGTGCTCCAGGCCGCGCCGCAGTCCGAGGTGTTCGAGGCCCAGGGCTGGTTCGCCGTCTTCACCGTCAAGGAGCAGGCCCCGAAGGCGGCCGAGGCCATCTCCCGCGCCGCTGGCTCCCTCGTCGACGCGCCGAAAGGCCAGGGCACCGTCCCAGAGCGCATCGACGCCATCGCCCGGGAGCGCCAGCAGGTCCAGACCCGGCTCAAGGAGAGCACGGAGGAGCTGGCCCGCCTCCGCGAGCGGCACGCCGACTGGCTCATCGCCGCCGAGGAGCACCTCACCATCCAAGCGGAGAAGGCCGATGCCCCGCTCTCCTTCGCCACCACGGAGCACGCCTTCGTCGTCGAGTGCTGGGTCGCCTCGACGAACGTCGAGGAGGCGCGCAACGCGCTGACCCGCGCCGTGGGCGACAACCTGCACTTCGAGGTCGAGGCCCCGGCCGAGCACGGTCCGCACGGCCACGAGGCCCCGGCGCAGGGCGCGGAGGCGAACGAGGGCCACACCGGCCCGGAGTCGGACCACGGCGCGAGCGTCCCGCCCACGGTGTTCAACCTCAGCAAGCCCATCCAGCCCTTCCAGATGTTCACGGAGATGGTCTCCGTGCCCCGGCACGACGAGATCGACCCCACGACCGTCCTCGCGCTCGTCCTGCCCGTCTTCCTCGGCTTCATGATCGGCGACGCGGGCTATGGCATCCTCATGCTCGCGTTGGGCATCCTCTTCGTGAAGAGGTTCGGCGCGAAGATGCCCGAGGCGCGCGACATCGGCATCGCCCTCGCCCTGTCCGGGGCCGTGGCCCTGCTCTTCGGGGCGGTCGTGTTCGCCGACGCCTTCGGCATCCCGCTCGGCATCCACGAGGCGGGCATGGGCTGCGCCGACGTCATCCGCGAGCTGCACGAGACGACCTGGGGCTGCATCGCCGGCCAGCCGGTCGTCATCCACCCCCTCATCTCGAAGCTGCAGGACATCGGCGACCTGCTCATCATCAGCGTGCTCGCCGCGTTCGTGCACATGGCGCTCGGCCTCGTGTTCGGCGTCGTCAACGCCGCCGGGCACCGGCAGACGAAGCACATCATCGCCAAGGTCGGTTGGTTCGCCCTGATGGTCGGCTTCTTCAGCCAGATCCTGTACATGGCCGGACCGGCCTACGGACCGGGCCATGGCAACCGCATCGCCAACGCCGTGGCGAGCGCCATCAGCCTGCCCCACGACACCATCCCCATCATCGGCGTGCCCTTCCACGTC
>JAIVGT010000403.1 GCA_020201485.1 Halobacteriales archaeon | reverse complement strand
GAGATGGAGAAGCTCCGCTCCCCGCCCCTCCTCGTGGGCTACGTGAAGGACATGCTCGAGGACGGCCGCATCGTGCTGAAGAGCAGCACCGGCCCGCACTTCGTCGTGAACGCGGCGGACGAGCTGGACAAGGCCCAGCTCCAGCCCGGCGCGCGCGTCAGCCTGAACCAGCAGACGCTGAGCGTGGTCGGCGTGCTCCCGGCGAGCATGGACCCGCAGGTGTACGGGGCCGAGGTCCTGGAGAAGCCCTCCGTCACGTACGACGACGTCGGGGGCATGAAGGACGCGGTGCGCGAGATCCGCGAATCGGTCGAGCTGCCCATGCTCCACCCGGAGCTGTTCACGAAGGTCGGCATCGACCCGCCGCGCGGCGTGCTCCTGTACGGCCTGCCGGGCACGGGCAAGACCTTGCTCGCGAAGGCGGTCGCCACGCACACGAACGCGACCTTCATCCGGCTCGCGGGCAGCGAACTCGTGCAGAAGTACATCGGCGAGGGCGCGCGCCTGGTGCGCGAGCTGTTCCAGCTGGCGCGGAAGAAGGCGCCGAGCATCGTGTTCATCGACGAGCTGGACGCCATCGGCAGCGCGCGCTACGAGGCGAGCACGAGCGGCGACCGTGAGGTGCAGCGCACGCTCATGCAGCTGCTGAGCGAGATGGACGGCTTCGCCGCGCGGGGCGACGTGAAGATCGTCGCCGCGACGAACCGGCCGGACATGCTCGACCAGGCGTTGCTCCGCCCGGGCCGCTTCGACCGGCTCATCGAGGTGCCCCTGCCCGACGCCGCCGGGCGCTTGGAGATCATGGGCATCCACACGCGGCGTATGAGCATCCAGCCCGCGGTCAGCCTGGAGCAGGTGGCGGTCGATGTCGGGAACGGCGCGACGGGCGCGGACCTCAAGGCCATCTGCACGGAGGCGGGGATGTTCGCCATCCGCGAGCAGCGCATCCAGGTGGGCGCGGAGGACTTCCGCCTCGCCATCGAGAAGGTGCTGGGCAACGCCATCCGCGACCAGCAGAAGGTCGTGAAGGACGCGGCGGTCGCGTGAAGCGGCGATGGACCACGAAAGTTTCGTTGAGCGCAAGAATGCCGGAACGATAATGAGTTTCTAGCCATCATCATTTTCACTCCGCGTTACGATGCGCGGTTCCGGTTACGATGCGCGGTTCCGGGTGCATCACGATGCATCTGGCCTTGTGGATTGCGGGAGCGGTGTTCCTCACGTCGTTGACCCCGATCAACGCGAGGGTCCAGGAGCCCGCGG
>JAIVGT010000297.1 GCA_020201485.1 Halobacteriales archaeon | reverse complement strand
CTGCACGCCCTGGCATGTTTGCGCGGACCGGTTCAGCGTCGCCTCGCGCCTCCGCCCGCGACGCTCGGGTTTTCGCGGCGCCGCCACGAATCGGCTCCGATTCTGGAGCAGGCGCGAGGCGCATCGTGGGGGCAGGCACGCAAGCAGCATCCTTTCCATCGGAAATACGCCATTCCTGCGCATCGGCCGCGCCCTTCGCGCCGCGAGCGGCAATGCACCAGGATTGGACCTTGGAGGATGCGATGCGAGGGGTTAAGCCGCGCTCCGGAGGTGCCGCGTCGCTTCGCCAGGGCGCGGGGGGGCCGCGGCCGGCGAGCGGAGGCGGTTCGGATGTTTCCCAGGGTGTTCCTCGTAGGATTGGCCATGGTGACCGTGCTCGCGCTGCCGGCGCTCAGCGTCGGCCCGCTCGAGGCAGCGCAGGTCGTGAAGCCCGGCTCGCGCTCGCCCCTCGTGGCCGGGATGGGCGTTGCCGATGCCGGCCTGGCGCCGGCGGACTTCCCCGTGCAGATCACCGTCGGCCTCGACCTGCACAGCAAGCCGGCGCTCGACGCGTTCATCCTTGCCGCGAGCGACCCGGCGAGCCCGCTGTTCCAGCACTGGCTCACGCAGCCCGCGTTCAACGCGCTGTACGGGCCGAGCCCGCAGCAGGAGCAGCGCGTCGTCCAGTGGCTCACCGACGCCGGCTTCGCCGTGACGGACACGTTCGCGAACCGGCTGCTCGTCGGCGCGGAAGGCACGGCGGCGGACGTGCAGCGCGCCTTCCACGTGGACCTCCACCTCGTGCAGATGGACGGCGCGACGAAGTACGCCATCCTCGACGAGCCCATGTTCCCGGCGGACATCGCCGCGTTCACGACGGGCGTGGTCGGCCTGGACAACCTCGTCGAGGCCACGCCGCGCGCCAACCTCGGCAACAACTGCTGCAGCTTCGCCCCCGCCGACATCAGCACGTTCTACAACGACGGCGGCGTGACGCAAACGGGCAGCGGCCAGACGATCGTCGTCGTCGGCGCGTACGCGTGGAAGGACACCGACAACACCGCGTTCGAAAACCAGTGGGGCCTGCCGGCGTTCCCGGCGGGCAGCGCCCAGGTGTGCACGAAGGCCGGTGGCCACCCCGCCGGATGCTCGTTCAGCCGCCAGAACAGCATCGAGGTCGCCCTCGACGTGGAGATGGCCCACGGCATCGCCCCGGCCGCGGTCATCAAGAACTACATGGCGGGCACCACGCAGTGGACGGACTTCCAGGCCGCCTACAACAAGGCCGTGACGGACAACCCGGGCCACAGTGTGAGCACGAGCTGGGGCAGCTGCGAGCCGGCCCTCACGAACGCGCTCATGGACGGCAACGACAACATCTTCAGCAACGGCAACGCCGTCGGCCAGAGCTGGTTCGCCGCGAGTGGCGACGGCGGCAGCGACGACTGCGGCAACGGCGGCACGGCCGTGGACCACCCGGCGAACAGCCCGCACATGATGGCCGTGGGGGGTACGCACGCCACGTGCAGCAGCGGCATGACGGCGAACAGCCCGGCGTGCGGCGGCTACGGCAGCGAGAGCGCCTGGAGCGGCAGCGGTGGCGGCGCGAGCGCGCACTTCGCCAAGCCCGCGTTCCAGACGGGCTGCAGCGTGCCCGCCGACGGGAAGCGCGACGTGCCCGACATCGCGTTGGAGGCAGACACCAGCCCGGGCAACTACATCGCCGAGGCCGGGAGCTGGTGGATCGTCGGCGGCACGAGCGACGCGGCGCCGAGCTGGGCCGGCTACTTCGCCGAGCTGAACCAGAAGAAGGGCGGCACCGGCCTCGGCCTGCCGGGCGGGCGGCTGTACGCGCTGTGCGGCGGGAGCAGCTACCACGACATCACCACCGGCAGCAACGGCGCGTTCAGCGCGGCGAGCGGCTACGACAAGGTCACCGGTCTCGGGACCATCAACGCCGCGAACCTCTTGGCGAACTACTGAGGACGCGCGCCCGGGCGGCCGGCGCGCCGCCCCTCCTTCTTTCTCACACCTTCAGCTTCAGCACCTGCAGGCCGCTGTCCACGTCGCTGGCGCAGATGAACGCGCCGCAGGCGAACGCGCTCCAGAACTCGGGCGCGTAGGCGGGCGACGGGTCGCGCGGCATGGCGACCTGGGCGTAGGCGATGGCCTGCGGGTGCTCCAGGAGCTGGGCGTCGTGGATGTCGATGACCCACACGCCGCCGTGGTAGCTGGCCTCGTAGATGCGCCCGTCCTGGACGTCGAAGTTGTGCAGGCTGAACATCAAGCCCTCGGGGATGATGAGCCGGCCGGGCAGGGTCCAGTAGCCCAGCCGCGTCGGGTGCGCCGGGTCGGTGGCGTCGAAGAGCGTGAGCTGGCCGGTCTCGTCCGCCGGGCCGAACTCCGGCTCGGTGATGACGACGTACTTGCCGTCGATGACGCCAGCGGGCCGGGTGAAGTGGATGGCGGCGTGCTGGCTCGGGGTGAAGTCGGTCATGCGCCCGACCTCGACGGGGTTCGCCGGGTCGGTCAGGTCCACGATGTATGCGCCCAGGTCCCAGTAGCTCACGTAGAGGTAGGTCCTGTGCGTGAGCGGGTGCTCGGCGATGGACGTGTCGTGCGGGAAATATCCCTGGCCGCTCGGGGGCACCTGCTCCGTCTTCTGGAACACGCTCAGGAGCTCGAGGTGCGGCACCGGGTCGCGGACGAAGCGCGTGACGAAGGTGCGGTGCGTGACCGGGTCCATGCCCACGCCCGCGACGGGCAGGCCGAGCGACGGGTCGGGCACCGGGTCGTACGCGTTCGCGACGAGCAGCTCCTCGCCGCTGGGCATCTTGTGGTAGGTGATGGTGTGCGCGCCGCGGGGCAGGATGGGGAACACGTCGACGAACTGCGGGTTGCTCACGTCCTCCAGGTCCACGATGTCCACCCCGCGCTCGCCCTGCACCAAGTGGGCGCTCGTCGGGTCTTCGCCGTTCCGCGGGTCGTGGCCTTGGGTGGGCAGGCTCTGCGTCGTGGTGAACGCGAAGCGGCCGTCGTCGCTGACCTCGATGTCGTAGTTCCAGGCGCTGTCGAACGCGCCGAGGCGCTGGATGTGCAGCGGGTCGGTGGCGTTGAGGATGACGAAGCCGCCGTCCGGCCCGTTCCGGCGGCCGAGGAAGACGAGCGTCATGTCCTTGCCGTCGCGCTCGCCTGTCCACACGTGCTCCTCGCTGAAGCCCTGCCCCGCCGGCAGCGCCGTCACGCTGCCGTCGCCGTAGCCGCTGCTGTAGCCGGCCACGTCGAGGTTCGCGTGCCCGGTGTGGCTGCGCGCGTCGTGGTGGTCGTGGTCCTGCACGATGGGCAGCACGGGCAGCGCGACCGGGAGCGGAAGCGGGGTGAGCGTCTGCGACGCGGTCAGGCAACCGGCGAGGAGGAACGGGAGCAGCGCGAGGGCGGGCCAGCGCGCCCGGCGGGCAGGCATGCGGCGGGAACGCGGGAGCCGCCCCAAATAGGTTGCCCGCGGAGCGTGGGACGCGCCCACGCCTCTGAAGCGTCAGGCCCGGGTGTGTGGGCCCAAGTGCGCTGGACAAACGCTCAAATAGGCGCCACCGCGGATGGGCGCGTTGGACAGCATGGCTGCGAGCGACATCGCGCCCCGCCCCGGCGCCTCCCACGATTCCCCCCGCCTCGAGCGCATCCTCGAGGACGACCTGTTCAAGCCCATCTTCCGCATCAACGAGGTGGGCTTGCCCGAGTTCCGCTGGTCCATCGCCGGCCAATGGCGGCCGGGCGAGCACCACTTCGGCGTGGACACGCCCATCGACGGCAGCATCATCGCCGGCGTCCCGCAGTGCGGCCCGCTCGAGGTCGAGGCCGCGGTGAGCGCCGCGCACAACGCGCGCCGCGCCATCCGCGACCTGCCCGGGCACGGCCGCATCGAGGTCTTCGAGAAGGCGGGGCAGCTCATCAAGGAGCACGCGGCCAGCTTCGAGGAGGCTTTGCTGCTGGAGGCGGGCAAGCCGAGCCACGACCGCCACGGCGAGGTGAGCGCGGCGAGCGCGCGCCTGCGCGCCACGCGCGGCGAGGCCGGGCACATCTACGGCGACTACCTTCCGGGTGACTGGTCCGCGGACACCGTGGGCAAGATGGGGCTCGTCGTGCGCGAGCCGCTCGGCGTCGTCGCCGCCATCGGGCCGTTCAATTACCCTTTGTTCATCCCGACGGCGAAGATCGCCCCGGCCCTCCTCGCCGGGAACACCGTGGTGGCGAAGAGCAGCAGCGCCACGCCGCTCAGCATGCTCATGCTGGCGCGCGTCCTGGAGCAGGCCGGCTTGCCCGCGGGTGCCCTGAACGTGGTCACGGGCAGCGGCGGCAGCGCGGGCGAGGCCCTGGTGCGCGACGAGCGCGTCCGCATGGTCAGCTTCACCGGGAGCACGGAGGTCGGCAAGCGCATCCACGCCCTCGGCGGGCTGAAGCGGTTCCACCTGGAGCTCGGCGGCAAGGGGCACAGCGTGGTCCTGGAC
>JAIVGT010000296.1 GCA_020201485.1 Halobacteriales archaeon | reverse complement strand
ACCTCGTGCACGCCCAGCTCCGCATCGCGGCCGGGGAGGAATTGGGCTTCGCGCAGCGCGACGTGCGCCTGCGCGGCTGGGCCCTGGAGTGCCGCATCAACGCCGAGGACCCGTTCGCCGACTTCCAGCCCAGCCCGGGCCTGGTGCGCGAGCACCGCATGCCTTCCGGGCCCGGGGTGCGCGTGGATGCCGGCTTCGAGGCCGGGGACACCATCCCGAGCAGCTACGACTCCCTGCTGAGCAAGGTCATCACCTCCGGCGCGACGCGGGGCGAGGCCGTGCAGCGCATGCAGCGCGCCCTGGGGGAGTACCGCGTGGCCGGCGTGCGCACCACCATCCCCTTCCACCAGCTCGTGCTCGCCGACGCCGACTTCCAGCAGGGCAAGCTGCACACGAAGTTCCTCGACGAGCGCGGCCTCACAGCGAAGCTCGGGGAGCTCGGCCAGGCGCGCGCCGGGGAGCAGCGGCTGCGCGTCGCGGCCCTGGCCGCGGTGTTCCAGGCGCGCCCCGCCTTGCTCGCCCCGTCGGCGCGCGGGGAGCGCGCCGAGGCCGGGAGCGCCTGGCAGCGCGCGGCGCGGGACGAGGGCGTG
Organism: Halobacteriales archaeon; assembly: GCA_020201485.1. Classification (GTDB taxonomy): domain Archaea; phylum Thermoplasmatota; class SW-10-69-26; order JACQPN01; family JAIVGT01; genus JAIVGT01. The sequence goes on along the minus strand of JAIVGT010000296.1, from coordinate 3,905 downwards.
CGGAGGGGCCCATGAGGCTGCGCCTGGTCGTGGACGGGCAGCCGCACGAGGTCGCGCTGGAGCCGGGACGCGTCGTCGTGGACGGGCAGGCCTTCGAGGCGCGCGCGGCTGGGCACGGGCCGTTCGACGTATACGTCGCGGGCCGGAAGATGCGCGTCGAGGTGCGGCCGGGCGAGGCGCTCATCGACGGCATGCCCGTGCGCTTCCAGGCCGAGGTCCTGCCCCCGGCCGAGCTGCGCGCCGCAGCCCAGCGCGGCCCGGGCCCGGTCCATCCGCCCATGCCCGGCCGCATCGTCGAGGTGCGCGTCCAGCCCGGGCAGCAGGTGAAGGCGGGCCAGGTGCTCGTCGTGCTCGAGGCGATGAAGATGCAGAACGAGGTCCCGGCCCCGATGGACGGCACGGTGCGCGAGGTGCGCGTGCGCGAGGGGCAGCTCGTCGAGGCGCGCGACGTGCTCGTCGAGCTGGCGTAGCTGACGCTGGGCCCCCGAGGATGGGAAAAGAAGCTCAGCCTGGGTTCACGGCAGCGGGACGCTGATGCAGCCCGAGGACGTGCTGAGGATGTTGTTGACCGCGTCCACCATCGCGCCGGGCGCGAGGAGGAACTCCGGCGGGTTGGCCACGATGGCCATGAGGACCGCGAAGGCGTTCGCCGTCACGGTCGCGGTGCAGTTCAGGCTGATGATGATGGGGTCGGCGGCGGCCGTGCCGGCCACGACCATGGCGACGGCGGCCGTGAGCAGCAGGAGCTGGGCGTTCATGCGGAACCTCGTTCGCGCCGACGCCCATGGGCCCCTTGAGGCTTCTCTGGACTCCCTGGTTCCTTCCTGGCCGGAGGACCGGCATACGCAGGGGATGCGGCTTGCAACGACCCCCCCGAACCTTGAAGCCCGGCGCGTCGATGCGCAGGCATGGCCAACGTGCGCGTGGAGCGCCGGGGCAAGGCCGCCATCCTCACCATCGACCGCCCGCAGGCCCTGAACGCGCTCGACCGGCCGACGATGGAGGAGCTGCGGGCGCACGCCGAGGCCCTGAACCAGGACCGCGACCTGGTGTGCGTCCTGCTGACCGGCGCGGGGGAGAAGGCGTTCGTGGCCGGCGCGGACATCCGCGCCATGCTCGACCTGGCCCCGCTCGACGCGCAGGCGCACAGCGAGGCGGGCCATGCCCTGCTCCGCGCGCTCCTGCACAGCCCGCACGTCACCATCGCCGCCATCAACGGCTACGCCCTCGGCGGGGGCCTGGAGCTGGCCATGGCGTGCGACCTGCGCATCGCGAGCGAGACGGCGCAGCTCGGCCTGCCCGAGGTGGGGCTCGGTGTGATACCCGGCTTCGGCGGCACGCAGCGCCTGGCGCGGCTCATCGGCGAGGCGCGGGCGAAGGAGCTCATGCTCACCGGCGAGCGCATCCCGGCGCAGCGCGCGTTGGAGCTGGGCCTGCTGAGCAAGGTCGTGCCCAAGGACCAGCTGATGAAGGAAGCGCTGGCCCTCGCCGAGCGCATCGCGCAGAACGGCCCGGTCGCGGTGCGCCTGGCGAAGCACAGCCTCCAGCGCGGCCTCGACATGCCGCTCGACGCGGCGCTGGCCTTCGAGGCGGCCTGCTTCGGGGCCTGCTTCGCCACGCACGACCAGAAGGAGGGCATGCGCGCCTTCATGGAGAAGCGGCCGCCGAAGTTCGAGGGGCGCTGACATGGAGCCGGCCCTGCTCGCGGCCCTGCAGCAGCTCTGCCGGGAGCGCATCGCCCCCGAGGCCATGGAGCGGGACCGCACGGCGCGCTTCCCCCAGGAGCACCTCGACGCCCTGGCGAAGCTCGGCCTCATGGGCGCAGGCGCGCCGCGCAGCCTGGGCGGCCTGGAGCTGGACACGCCGAGTTTCATGCGCGTCATGGAGGAGCTCGCCGCGTCCTGCGCGAGCACGGCCATCACCTGGGGCGTGCACGCCAGCGTCGGCACGCATCCCATCCTCGACGCCGGCAGCGCGGAGCAGCAGCAGCGCTGGGTCCCGCAGCTCGCGCGCGGCGAGCGCCTGGGCGCGTTCGCCCTGAGCGAGCCGGGCAGCGCGAGCGACGCCGCGGGCAGCATGCAGTGCACCGCGGTCCGGCGCGGGGACGAATACATCATCAACGGCGCGAAGCAGTGGATCACGAACGGCCAGCACGCCGGCCTGTTCATCCTCCTCGCGAAGACGCAGCCCGAGCTCCGCGCCAAGGGCATCAGCGCCTTCGTCGTGCCGCGCGAGACGCCCGGGCTCAGCATCGGGAAGCACGAGGACAAGATGGGCCTGCGGGCCAGCGTCACGAACACCATCCACTTCGACGACGCGCGCCTGCCCGCGGACTGCCGCCTCGGCGCAGAAGGAGACGGGTTCAAGGTCGCGATGAAGGCGCTCGACGCCAGCCGCATCGGCGTCGGCGCGCAGGCGCTCGGCCTGGCGCGGGCCGCGGTCGGGCACGCCGCCGCCTGGTGCCAGGAGCATGCGCCGGGCCAGGGCGTGCAGTTCCAGCTCGCCGACGCCCACGTGCGCGTCGAGGCTTCGCGCCGCCTCGTGCAGCGCGCCGCGCACCTGCGCGATGCCGGCAAGCCCTACACGAAGGAGGCGAGCATGGCGAAGCTGTACGCGACAGAGACCGCGGTGCGCGCCGCCTGGCTCGGCGTGCAGGTGCGGGGCGAGGCCATGGGGCCGAGCGATGCCGAGCGCATCTTCCGCGACGCGCGGGTCATGACCATCTACGAGGGCACGAGCGAGATCCAGCGGCTCGTCATCGCCCGGCAGCTCGGGTTGCCGAGCGCGTGAGGCTCGCGGCGCACGCGGCGATGGGACGCGTGCGCTGGCGCGGGACGTGGGCCCGACGCGGGCAGCCGTCGTCAGAGGCCGGCGTCCGCCTGCACGCCTTCGCACAGCGTGGTGAGCGCCTGCTGCGTGGCCGCGAAGCCAGGCAGGATGCTGACCGTGCAGTCCGGGTGCGCGCCCCGCTCAGCGGGGCGAGCTCGGCGTCGAGGACGTACTGCGCCGTGGCGAACTGGTTCGCGGCGACGCTCTCGGCGAGCTCGGTCGCCGCGTCCGGCTGCCCGGCCAGGTTGCCGCTGATGGCGGTGACCCTGGCGGTGACGAGGTCGGCCTTGAACGCGACGTCGTCCCCGACGGTGCTCGTGTGACCCAGCGCGCCATCGGCGGAGGCGGCCGCGAACGCCACCCCCTCCTCCACCGCGTCTTTCGACCCGCCCGGTCGGCTGCTTGGGAGTTTTTTAGGATTGTGGGAACCGGGGCTGGGACCGGCATGCGGAGCGCGCCATGTCCCGGCTCGTGGGGGGCGGACGCGCGATGATGCGAAGCGGTCCGCGCCGGCGCGGCATCGGATGCAGCCGGCGAGGCCCGTCGCGGTCGCTCCGCGTCCAGCACGGGCCGGCCGAGCCTCCGGAACGGCCGCGCGCGTCCGAAGAGGTCGGTCCAGCCCGCGTGCGAAGCATCGTTCGCTGGGGGCTTGAGAAAATGAGAACGAGGAGCGGGGCCGCGGAAAGGGAGGGGAGGCTGATACTGGAAGATTCCTGTCGGCGTTCCCCGCTCGACCCAACAACGCGCGCCGGGGCATTGAAGACCGCCCGCGTTGCCCGTTGCGCCCAATCCCCTTCGGCCGCCGCTCCCGCTTCGGCCTTCAGGCCGGCGGGGCGCTTCCGAGCAGCTCGCGCACCGCGCCCTGCAGCGGGTCGCGCGGCGCGCCGAAGAACCACACCGCCTTGCACCCGCTCCACGTCTTCGGGTCCTGGCCCATGGGCTCGGGCCAGATGCCCTCCAGCTTGCCCCGCATCGCGCCCATGCGCTGCCCGGCCCAGATCTGCTCCAGGGTCTGCCGGCGCACGTTGCCCAGGGGCACGGGGATCATGCGGCACGCGACCACGTCCCCGTTCGCG
>JAIVGT010000295.1 GCA_020201485.1 Halobacteriales archaeon | reverse complement strand
TCCATCGTCGGCAGCCCATGGCCGGCGAGCGCGGATGCGTCCGCCGGCTGCCACGCCTGCCCGGCGCGCACCTGGGCCCAGCTCCCGACCGGGGCCTGCACGAACATGTCCGCCCGCACGTTCTCCTTCTGCTGGACCTGGAACACCTCGTCCGCCCGCCAGGCGAGCGTCGAGCCCAAGTACACCGCGCCCCCCTCGGTCCCGTTCATCTTCACCGGGACGGCCAGGACGCGCGTGCCGTTCACGTGCAGGTAGCCGTAGGGCGAGTCCACGCGCAGGTCCAGGCTCGGCACGAGGTACACCTCCTTCACCAGGCGGTCCGCGCGGTCCGGCGGCGGGGGCGGCCGCTTGGCGAAGAAGTCGATGCAGCCCGCCGCCGCCGGCAGGAGGAGGAGCAGCAGGAGCGTGGCCGGCACGGCGCGCGCCATCGCGCGGGACATGCCCCGCTTCCGCTTAAACCCCGCCGGGACGGCGCGACGGGCGCTCTGCCCCGGCCTGCGACCGGTCCGCGTCGCGAAGCCGCCGCGGGGAGAAACCTTTTCCCCCGCGAGCCGCACCGCGGCCCGGGACGCCATGCGCACGCTCCTCGCCCTGCTCGGCTTGACCGGCCTGCTGCTCTCCGCCTGCGGGCTGGGAGGGACCGAGTTCGTCGCCACCGGCGCGGGCACGGCGCAGTTCACCCACCCCGGGCAGGCCGCGCAGCAGTGCCCGGCCATCCAGGCCGTGTTCGAGTGGCACCAGCGCATCAGCAACGAGAACGTGCTGAACGCGCGCTTCGCCGCCGGGCAGGGCTCGCCCGTCACGCTCTGCGCGCCCGGCTGGGGCTTCAGCTTCCTGCCGGACGAGGTGCGGGGCACGCCCGACACCGGCATCACCGCCTACCGCACCAGCCCCGACGCCACCATCTGGCTCACCCTGACCGCGCCGCACGCCGGGCTCCACCACCTGCACGTGCACCAGGTCACGTCGCTCAGCGACATCATGGACTTCGACGGCGACGTCAGCCGGCTGGCTTGACCTGGCCGCGCTCCGCGCGCTGCGGCGCGGGACGGGCCCGCTCCTCGGCCGGGAACGGCACCTCGACGTCGAGCAGGTCGTGCGCCGCCTCCGTGTCCGGGAACACGGCGCGCGCCTCGGCCAGCAGCGGGGCCACGTCGCGGTACCGCGCGCTGAAGTGCGTGAGGTAGAGCTTGCGCGCGCCGGCGCTGCGCGCGATGAACGCCGCCTGCGCGCTCGTGCTGTGCCCGTAGCGGTTCGCCTCGGCGAAGTCGCTGCCGAAGGTGGAGTCGTGGATGAGCACGTCCGCGCCCTGCGCCAGCTCCACCGTCGCCTCGCACGGCAGGCAATCGCCCGTGTACACGACCTTGCGCCCGGGCCGCGGCGTCCCCACGACCTCCTCGCTGCGCACGACCGCGCCGCTCGGGAGCGCCACGTCCTCGCCGCGCTGCAGCTTGCCGAACGCCGGGCCCTCGGGTACGCCCAGCTCCATGGCGCGCTGCTTGTGGAACCGGCCGGGGCGGAGGGCCTCGACGAGCGCGTAGCCCAGGTTCGGCACGTTGTGCTTCAGGGCGCGGGCGTGGATGGTGTACGTGCCGCCGTCGAGGCGCGCGCCGTCGCGCACCTCCTGCACGTCGATGGGGAAGCTGGGCTTGAAGTGGCCGATGGGCACGAGCTGCCGCACGACGTCGAGCGTGCCGGGCGGGCCGACGACCTGGAGCGACGCGGTGCGCCCGTTCATGTCCATGGTCTGGATGAGGCCGGGCAGGCCGAGGAAGTGGTCGCCGTGGAGGTGCGTGAGGAGGATGCGCGTGACCTCCATGTAGCTGACCGAGGCGCGCTGGAACTGGCGCTGCGTGCCCTCGCCGCAGTCGAAGAGCAGGACCTCGCCGCCGCGCTTCAAGGCCACGGCGCTCACGCTCCGGTCCGCGGTCGGCCAGCTCCCGGCGGTCCCGAGGAAGACCAGGCGCATCTGCTCGTGGATGCCGGCGAAGCGCGCCATGGCCGGGGCCTGATGCCGGCCAGGGTCAAAAGCGTTGCTGGGGCGGAGGACGCGCGGGTCAGGCTCGCCACACGTAGTAGTGCCGGTCCAGGCTGCGGTGCACGCGCTGCGCGTGGCGCTGCTCCAAGCCCAGGCCGGCCGGCGCGAGCGCTTCCGCATCCGCCTCCGGAAGCACGACGGCGAGCCGGCCTCCGGGGCGCACCGCTTCCGCCATGGCGGCCAGGGCCCGCCGGTACAGGGCGCGGCGCTCCTCGCGCGCCGTCGTGCTCGCGCGGCCGTAGGGCGGGTCGGCCACGACCGCGTCGAGCGGGGCGAAGGCGCGCAGCGTGTCCGCCACGTCCCCGACGCGCACCTGGCCTGGCAGGCCGAAGTGCGTGAGCGTCGCGCGGCTGCCCTCGGCCTTCTCCGGGTCGAGGTCGCCGCCCAGCGCCTGCGCGCCGAGGAGCGCCGTCTCGAGGAGCAGGCCGCCCGTGCCGCAGAACGGGTCGGCGACGCGCATCCCCGGCCCGACGCGCGCCAGGTTGCACAGCGCGCGGCTGAACCGCGGGTGCAGGCTGACCGGGCTGAAGAAGGGGCGGAAGCGCACGGCGCGCGCGTCGAAGCCGGCGCGGTCCATGCGCGCGCGCAGGAGGCCGAGGTGGGCGCGCTCGCCGAGCAGGACGCGCAGCTCGTCGGCCGGGCCGTCCATGCTCACCTTGCGGCCGGGGTAGAGCTGCGCGCCCAGCGCCCGCTCCAGCTCGCCCGGCACCATCTGCCGGCCGTGCTCGCCCAGGCGATGGACGCGGACGCGAAACACGTCGCCCACGCGTGCCTCGTGCTCGCGCGCCGCGGCGAGGATGGCGTCGCGCGTCGCGGGCACGCTCGCCAGGTGCTCGCTCACGGCGTGGGTGAGGCCGAGGCGAGGGGCAAGCGCGACGTGGCGGCTGTCGAGGACCAGGAGCTGCGCGTCGCGGTCGAGCTCGGCATCGCCCAGGACGGCCCGCGCCTCCGCTGCCGGGAGCGTGGCATGCTCGCCGGACAGCTCGACGAGGAGGCGCACGCTGGACGGAACGGACGGTGCCCGATAAAGCTACTTGCGCCGGGCAAGGACGGCGAGCGCCGCCTCGTCCGGGGAGATGCTGCCACAGACGCGATGTGGCACAAGGGGCTTCGCAGGGGAGGTCGCCGAAACTACCCGAAGCCGTTTTGGCTGCGCGCGCCGTGTCCCGCCGTGGACCCGGCCGCGGAGCGCGAGCGCCTCATCGCCACCATCCCGGCCAGCCTGTGCGTGAGGTGCAAGGGCGGCCGGCTCCTGTGCGGGCTGGCCCGCTGTCCCATCCTCGACAGCATCCGCGACAAGATGCCCGAGGTGCCGAAGGTCCACGGCAAGGAGGTGCAGGGCAGCAGCCCGCCCACGCTGTTCGTCGGGCGCTACGGCTATCCCACGGTGCGCGTCGGTCCCATGCTCCCGCCGCTCCACCGCGCCGATGCCCACGAGCTCGACGACCCGCGCGGCTGGATCGGCAAGAAGGGCCTGCGCGACATCGTGGCCTTGCGCTCCAGCCTGTTCCGCTCCGGCTCGCCCGTGCGCGTCGAGACCCCGCACCTGCGCGATGCGCCGCGGAACGAATTGCTGGAGAGCGCGCAGCTCCTGGCCATGGCGAGCAAGCCGGCCGACGTCGCGGTCACGCTGAGCAAGGTCCCGGATGCGCGCCTTCAGCCGAAGCTCGACGGCATCAGCGCGCCGATGGGGCCGAGCCTGGAGGCGGAGCACGCCAAGGTCGTGGACAATCCCTTCGTGCCGCGCAAGGTCGACGCCCTCGTCGGCGACGTGCATGCTCCGGCCAACCACGCCGTGCAGGAGCTGTACCAGGGCGGCGTGAGCGCGTACCACATCCAGCGCCTGCTGAGCGCCGGCCTGCTGGGCATGGAGCACCGCCGCCGCCTCGTGCCCACGCGGTGGAGCATCACGGCGACCGACGACACGCTGGGCAAGCAGCTCATCGCCCGCGTGAAGGGCATGCAGCAGCTCGGCCAGGTGGAGCTGTTCACGAGCGCGCATTACGGGAACCATTTCTGGGTCCTGCTCCTGCCCCGGGCCTGGGCCTTCGAGATGGTCGAGGTGTGGAACGCGGGCAGCGCGTGGGCGCGCGAGGACGCGGCCGGGCAGGACTGGGAGCCCTACGAGGGCCGCACGACCTACGCGGAGAACGTGGGCGGCGCGTACTACGCGGCGCGGCTCAGCGTGCTGGAACGCCTCGTGCAGCGCCAGCGGCAGGCGCAAGTCCTCGTCTATCGCCAGATCACCGACGAATACCTGTTCCCGCTCGGGGTGTGGGTCATCCGGGAGTCGGTGCGCCTGGCCATGGAGGCGAAGCCCCGCGCCTTCGACAGCCTGGAGGCGGCGGTGCGCATGGTCGGCATGGAATCGGGCAAGCCTGCATGGCCGCGGTGGAGCACGCTGCTCCGGGAAGCGCGCGTGCAGCGCAGGCTCGAGGACTTCGCGGTCCCTGCGCGCCCCACGTAGCTC
>JAIVGT010000099.1 GCA_020201485.1 Halobacteriales archaeon | reverse complement strand
GCCGTGGTGGGGATGTGCTGGGCCGTGGCCCTCTTCCTCACCTTCGTCGGACCGGCGGATCGGCCGCGCCGCCTCCTGGCGCTCTTCCTCGCGTTGCAAGGCTTCGACGACCTGTTCAACCTGAAGCGCGTCGTCACCAGCATCCCGCCCCTCGTCTTCGACGACTACTCGGGCGACCTCCAGTTCCTCACGGCCCTCGCCGGCATCGCCTTCCTCGCCTGCTACCCCCGGCCCGTCCGCTGGCGGTCGGGGCACGGCGCGGTGCTCGCGCTGGCCGCGCTGCTGGCCGTGGTCGGCCTCGCCGCGTGGACCTTCGACCGCGGCCTCATGGTGCAGCCGTGGCCGTCCGCGACCGGGCCCTTCCGCCGGACCCTCCTCGACCGCGTGACGTACTTCGAGCTGCCCACGGCCGTGCACGCCTTGCTCGCCGTCTCGGCCGTGGCGCGCGCGAGGGACACTGGGACCTCGTCGCAGCGCGGGACGGGCGCGCTCGTCGCCGGCATGTACGCCGCGACGTTCTGGATCGGGTTCGGGGGGGTGGGCACCGATGCCCTGGCCTCCATCGGCGCGGGCCCGTACTTCCTCAGCTCCGCGTTCTCGACCGGCGTCATCGGGGACTGCTGCGGGCTGGCGAAGCTGACCTTCCTCGCCGCCATCGTCGTGCCCGTCCTCGCCGCGGCCTACCTCGCCGCGCGGCGCTGGACCTTCGCGCCGCTGGCCATCGGCCTCCTCGGCATCCCGGGGGGATATGCCCTGGCCACGAGGCAGATCGACTTCTTCTCCATCTTCCTCGCCTTCAGCGCGCTCGGCACCCTGTATGCCCTGCAGCGGCACGGCGTCCTGGGCGGTGCGTCGGCGCCGCGCTGGCTGCTCCTCTCGCTCGCCCTGGGCGCGCTCGTGACCGTGTTCTTGACCGTGGCCATCGTCGCCGTCCTCGACTTCCCCGATTCGCCCCTCGGCCTCGCCTTCGGGACGTTCGCCGGGCTGCTCTTCGGCGGCGTGGCGGCGCTCGTCGTCCTCCCGGAGAGCCCGCTCTCCCTCATGGGCCAGGCGAGCCCCGCGGGGCCGAACCGCATCGGCGCGTACCGCACCGCCCTGGAGAAGGAGTTGGCGGACGGGCGCTCCCCGGGGGAGGCGCGCGACCGGCTCAAGCCGCTCCGCCGCGAGCTGGGCGTGTCGGAGACGGAGCACGCCGTCATGGACCACATGCTCGCCGACCGGGGCGCGCGGCCCATCGCGGACGCGCTCCGCACCACCGACCTCTTCCTCGGCCGGTACCGCGTGGAGCGCAAGCTGGGCGAGGGCGGGAACGGCGCGACGTACCTGTGCCGGGACGAGCGCGTGGAGCGGCGCGTCGTGCTCAAGCTCCTGCGCGCGGCCGGGCGCGACGCGCAGGGCCTGGACGAGCTGGTGCGCGAGGCGCGCGCCATCGGCAGCCTGCAGCACCCGAACGTGGTCACGCTCCTGGACGTGGAGCAGGTGGGCGACGAGGCGTTCATCGTCATGGAACACATGGCCGGGGGCTCGCTAGAGCAACGGTTGGAGGCGGGGGCGCTCGGCCCGGGCGAGTTCCGCCGCGTCGCCCTCGACCTCCTCGCCGCGCTGGAGGCGGTGCACGCGGCCGGCCTCGTCCATCGCGACGTGAAGCCGAGCAACGTGCTCCTGGCCGCAGACGGCCGGGCAAAGCTCGCGGACTTCGGCGTGGCCCACCTGGCCGGCTTCGACACCACGGCCGGGGCGGGCGGTGCCGGCCCGGTCGGGACCATCCGTTACATGAGCCCGGAGCAGGCCGGGGGGAAGCGCGCCACGCCCCAGAGCGACCTGTTCAGCGCCGGCGCGACCCTGTTCGAGGCGTGCACGGGCGAGGCCTACCTCGCGCCCCTGCCGGGCGAATCGGCGGTCGAGCTTCAGCTCCGCGCGGCGTTCGCCAAGCCGTTCCGGCGGGCCGTGCGTCCGCCCGCGCTGCGCGGCTGGTTCGCCAAGACCCTGGCCCCGTCGCCGCGCAAGCGCTTCCCGAGCGCCGCCGCGATGCGCGCGGCGCTGGAGCGCGCCCTGCCCGTCACGCCGGGGCGAACGACAGGAGCGAGCGCCCGACGCCGATGACGTCCGCCGCGCGCAGCACCCGCGTGCCGCCCTTCGCCAGCGGGACCCAGTTCACGCTCGTGCCGTTCTTGCTCGCCGCCACGTCCGCCACCGTGAACCTGCCGGCCTCCTCGGTGATGAAGCAGTTCTCCGTGCTGACGAACGGGTCGTAGTCGAGGCTCACGTCCAAGCCCCGGGCGCGGCCCACGACCCAGCGCCGCTCCGCCTTGCCCGCGCTGCGCAGGGGGTAGGCCCGGCCTTCGTACACGCCGTGGACGAGGACGAGGCGCGGGCCCTCGACGGCGTCCGGCCCGGAGCCTCCGGCGAGCGTCCCGGTGGCGTCGCCGACCAGGCCGTGGCCCGCCTGGCGCACGGACAGCCGGCGCAGCTCCTCGGTCAACGCGTAGAGCTTCACCGGGTTCACGACGTAGCACATGGCCCGCCGGCCCTGGTAGTCCAGGGTCTCCGCGCGCACCAGGTCCGCCTCGACCAGCTTCTCCAGGTGGGCGCGGATCGTCGGCCGCGACGCGGCCTTCGCCGGCCGCCCGCCGGGCTGCGTGCGGCGCGCGGCGAGCTGGATCTCGCCCAGGGGCTTGGGGAAGCGGAGGATGTCGAGCAGCTCCAGGCGGGCGGGGTAGCCGAGGGCGGCGAGGAAGCCGGCGAGCAGGGTGAAGTCGAGCTGGGCCTGGGCCTAGCGGGGCGGCATCGCATCCGCAGGAGGGCAGCGCAGCATGGCCTTTCCGAAGGACCCTCCCCGGGCTCTTAACCCGCGGGAGCCAATTGGCTCCGGGAGCACCCGTTCGACCGCCCGCCCCGAAAGCCCAAGCCGTGCGGCCAGCGCTCCCTGTGCATGCCGCGCGCAAACCGTCACGTTGATGGCGTGCCCCAGGCTGGGCAGGGCTGAGGATGCGCATGGGCTTCGAACTCGCCGTGGTCAGCAACACGCCCCTGACCCCCATCGCCGACGCCGAGACCGTGGCCATCGGCTTCCTGTTCCAGATCGGGTACCTGCCGAAGGGCTACGACCCGAAGACGGACGTGGAGAGCGTGCGGCAGAGCGTTCCGTACAAGCTCGTCATGAACTGCCTGCTGCGCCGGCCGGAGAAGCTCTGGTCCATCGAGGAGCTGTGCACGGTCCTGCACACGTCCCGGCCCACCGTGTACCGCCACCTGAACAAGCTGAAGGGCTTCGACCTGCTCGAGGAGCAGAGCATCACCACGTTCCGCTGCGCGCACTGCGACGCCTTCGAGTCCGGGGCGGAAGCCGATGTGCTGCAGCACGTGGAGTCGTGCGCGGCGAAGAAGCCGGGCAAGAAGAGCGATGTCCTCGGCCAGAGCCGCAAGGGGTACCGCATCCGGTATGGGAACGTGAGCAAGAGCTGGAACTTCGTCGAGGCCCACGTCAAGGTCGCCATGGAAGGGTACCGCCGGACCGTGGACCACCTTCATGACCTCGTGCAGCGTGACCTGGCCGCGAAGCGGCGCGCCGAGGAGGCCCCGCTCGTGGAAGAGGTCCCGGTGGCCAAGGTGAAGCGCTGATGACGGAGGAGTACAAGCTCACGGTCGGTTCGAAGTACCTCATCCGCAGCGTCCTGACGCGGGAGCAGGTGCTGGAGACGGAGTGCGTGTTCAAGGGCATCACGACCCTGGGGACGAGCGACGCGTTCGTCGTCGAGGTCGGCGGGCACGACAAGCACAAGGGCAAGCTGCGGTGCATCCCGACGCACATGATCACGAGCGTGGACATCCTGGAGCGCGCCGAGACGAAGGAGCAGGCGAAGAAGGTGCGCGCGGACGAGGAGAACGTCCACTACGGCTGAGGCCGCAACGCTAACAAGCCCGGCGCGCATCGTCCGGGCGTTGCCCGCGGTGTTCTTCGACCTCATGGGCACGCTCGTCGACGAGGACAGCGACCTCGCCGCCCACGAGCTGCTCATGCGGCAGGTGCGCGACCGGTTCCGCCTCGAGGACAGCGCGGCGGACCTGCTGGGCGAGTACCACCTGCTCGGCTCGGACCAGTTCGAGGAGGAGCGCGGCGCCGGGAAGCGCCGCACGCCCAGCTTCACCCGGGCCTACACCGCGACCTTCGTGGCCATGATGGGGAAGCGCGGCTTCCTGCCGAGCGGCGAGGACGAGGCGTGGTTCCACGAGGCGTACTTCGCCTGCCACCGGCAGCGCGTGAAGCTCACGCCGCACGCGCAGGCGGTGCTGGCGAAGGTGCGCGGGCTGGGCGCGCACGTGGGCCTCATCAGCGACGTGGACAAGGTGCTGCTCGAGGACCATCTCGACTTCCTCGGCCTGCGCGGCGCGTTCGACAGCGTGACGAGCGCCGAGGCGGCGCGCGCGCTGAAGCCCGACCCGCAGGTGTTCGCGTTCGCGATGCGGCAGGCGGGGTGCGCGCCGCGCGAAGCCTTGATGGTCGGGGACAGCTTGGAGC
>JAIVGT010000294.1 GCA_020201485.1 Halobacteriales archaeon | reverse complement strand
ACCCCGACCTGTTCCAGCGCTTCGTCCTCGGCCCGACCGAGCCCTGGGCGTGGTTCGGCATCTGGCAGGACAGGAACGGCAACGGCGCCATCGACCACGAGCAGAACCTGAGCGAGCCGGGCAGCGTCAGCGCGCGCAACGAGTTCGTCTGGCTCGGCGGCTGCCTCGACCTCAGCCACACCCCGCGCACCGGCACGCCGTACTGCCATCGCGTCGACAACGCGCGCATCGCCGGCTTCGTCTGGCCGGGCAACCACCACGCGAGCTGCGGCGGCGGCACGGTCGCCGGCCTCGACCCGGTCCTCGGCTGCAGCACGGTTCCCGCGGACGTTCCCGGCCTGCAGGCGTACTGCCTGGCGCAGGAAGGCCTGGCAGAGCAGCTCCCCCAAGGCGTGGCGAATGCGCTCTTCGATGCCGTGAGCATCCACGGCTGCGGCAACCAACCGGAAGCCTTGGAGCAGGACAGCGGCGCGCTCTACGGCGACCCGCTCTTCGAGAACCCCATCGCGAAGCGCCCGGACTTCTACTACGACGACCGCACAGGCGAGCCGGACATCGAGGCCCGGCACTGGGTCGCCGGCCAGGGCTTCCCCGTGTACTTCTACGACAACAGCCTGCTCGGCACGACGACCTTCCTCGCCGTGGAGGGCGCGTCGTTCGCCGCCACGCCCCAGACCATCGACCTGGCGAGCGCGCCGTTCATCGACGTGGACATCGACCGCGCCTGGAACCCGGCGGCGGAGAACGCGCTGCAAGGCGTGCTGAAGCCGGTCGTGCAGAGCGTGTGGCTGAGCAACCGCGAGCAGGTCGTGGCCACGTTCAACACCGGCAGCGCCATCGGCCGCGGCGCGACGCTCGACGCGAGCCCGGTGCTCGGCCCGGTCCAGGCGGAGCGCCTCGACCCCGGCTTCGCCCACGAGCCCGACGACGCGCGCGACGTAGCGCCGGGCGCGGCCTACGAAGCGTACGGGCTGCGCACGCACGAGGGCTTCACGAACGACTACGCCGGCTACGCCCAGCAGCCCCGCGGCTGGCTCGACGCGCAGGCGGTGCGCGTCATGACGGACAACCTCGGCTGGCAGCTCCCGGAGCCGAGCGGCGACGTGCTCAGCCAATGCCTGGTGTGCACGGGCGGGCCCGGCTTGACGAGCGCGCTGAACCTGCTCGCCGCGCGCGGCGCAGGGGAGCACAGCCGCTCCCTCGACCCCGGCGTGTACACGTGGGCCGGGCATGTGGGGCTGTGGCAGGACCGCGTCCAGCACCGCATCGAGGAGAGCGTGGACCTGGACCCGGCGGACCTGCGCTTCAACTTCTCCCACTTCTACGACGGCCCCGACGGCTGGGTGGGCAACGTGGTGAACGCCACGGGCGCGTTCCTGTACCGCGGCTACGCGAACGAGACGTGCACGGTGCGCGGCGTGGAAGCGGTCTATCCGTTCGCCTGGTGCCACCCGACGAAGGACGGCAGCCTGAGCGATCCGAACGACTACGGCACGGCGAGCCTGGAATGGACCGGGCAGTGCGTGAGCTCGCAGAACCTGCTCGACGTCGTCCTCGAGCCGGCGGGCGGCGTGTGGAGCGTGCCCACCGTGGTCATCCACAACCTGGACAACGCCCCGCCCACCGACCCGAGCGCGGTCACCGTCTGGACGGGCGTCGCGGACAACCCCGACACGCCGCAGAACGAGGCCGCCCTGCCCCTGCACATCCGGTGCGACGACGTGCTGCTCGGCACGTTCCACGCGAGCGACTACCTGCTCCTGCCCGAGGGCAACCTCGGCCTGCCCATCACGCAGACCACGGCCGGGCAGGTGCAGAGGCTCGACGGCGGCCTGGACCAGGTGCAGGACGTCGATGCCTACGTGGCGGCCGCGCCGCCGTAGCGCAGCGAGCGGCTCAGCGCGCGCAGGCGATGCATCGCACGGGCCGCCCGACGTGGGCGTCGAGGCGCGCGGGCATCCCGCCCTGGCCCATGACGTGCGAGGCGTCGTGCTCGTGGCCGCAGTTGAGCGCGGCGCGCAGGCCGCTGGCTTCGCCACGGAACGCGACGATGCGTCGCCACATCTGAGGATGGCTCGGAACTCGTGCTATTCCGCCATTGCGCTCGGCACCCAACGGCGCAATCCGGCGTGCGGCCATGTCCCCTTCCGGGAGTGGGGGCTTGTCGGGACGTTGCGCGGCGCATCCTCGCACGCGGCGCACCCGCCCGCTGCCCGACCCCGGGAACAGCGTCGCTCGCCGCCGCCCATCGCGGCGCTAAGCCTTCCCCCCGCTCTCCCGCGCGTGCTTGATCTCCGTCCAGTCGAAGAACTTCCCGCACGCCTTGCAGCGCCACTTGTTCGCCACGGCGAAGACGACCTTCTTCTCCCCGCAGGCGGCGCACGTCTCCATGGCAGCCTGACCATGGCCGCCCGGCCGAGATAAGGGTTGTTCCCCGCCCCGGAGCCCGGGCTGGGCAAGCCGCGGGAAGGAGAGGAGGGCGGGTGTGCGCCCCGCCGGGTGGACTCCCTCAGATGCGCGCGATGGTCACGCTGCCGTTGTTGACGTAGTTCGTCTCCACGTACAGGTGCTCGGCGTTGACC
The DNA here is from genome assembly GCA_020201485.1 of Halobacteriales archaeon. Lineage (GTDB taxonomy): Archaea > Thermoplasmatota > SW-10-69-26 > JACQPN01 > JAIVGT01 > JAIVGT01. The sequence goes on along the minus strand of JAIVGT010000294.1, from coordinate 1,997 downwards.
TCGGACTCAAGCACGTACACGCCGCTCGCCACGCCCGTGACGTCGATGAACTGCCCGTCGAGGCCGGCGACATACTCGTCCGCCCAGCCGACGCTGATGCCCTGGTTGCTGGAGCAGCTCCGGTACGCGCCCGTAGGGTGCGTCACGGGGAAGTAGGGGAACAGGTCGATGACGCAGAAGCCGCCCTTGTTGCCGGCGATGGGCTTCAGCTCCGGGTGCGCGGCGAGCAGGTCGCGGGAGAGGGCGTCCGGGCTGGCGGCCTTCAGCGCCGCCCACTGGCTGAACTGGTCCGGGGTCCAGAGGCGGTAATCGGCGTACTCGCGGAAGTGGTAGTGGCGGTGGCAGGGCGCGTAGTAGAACCACTCCGGGTGCTGCGACGGCGCTCCGACGATGAGGTCGCCCGGGCCGAGGTTGGGCGTGCTCTGATAGAAGCGGAGCAGGGTGCGCGTGCCGGGCTGCGTCATGCCCTCGACGACATCGCAGCTCGTGGAGGTGAAGGTCTCGTGCGTCACAGACTGCACGTTCATCTTCGCCGGGTCGACGATGAGGTCCGGGCAGAGCACCTGGCCGGCGACCTGCTGCTGGCAAGGGATGGTGGCCTGCTCCGCCTCCGGGGCCATGGCCACGGCTCCGAAGTAGATGGTCGAGACTGAGATGGCCGCGAGGGTGAGCGCAAGCAGCTTGTCCATGGTCCTGCCCGGGGGGGAAAGGACGCGGCCCACGGAAAAAGGCCTCTCTGCACCTCGTAGGCGGGACCGGGCGGGGAGCCGCCCACGGTCACCCGCGAAGGTTCAAGGGACCGAGCACGGTGGGAGCGCATGATGCGCCCAGCCTGGGCCCTCTTGGCCGTGCTCGCCCTCGGCCTCACGCCGGGCGCGGCCGCCCTCCTCCTGCCCGTCGCGGTGGCGCTGCCGTGCGACGCCCTCGGCGGCGCGGTCGGGGCGGAGCTGGCGGCCCCGCTCTGCGGGCGGTGGACGCGCGCCGCGGACCTTCCGCTGGCGCGCCGCGGGCTCGGGCTGGCCGAGGTCCAGGGAGCAGCGTACGCCTTCGGCGGCGAGGACGCGACCGGCCAGGTGCGCGGCGAGGTGTGGAGCCTCGCGCCCGGCGGCGCGTCCTGGTCCGTCGGGGCGGGCGGGCCGGCGCGGAGCGATGCGCTGTGGATCGCGGGGGAGCGGGGCAGCGCCTACCTCTTCGGCGGCCGCGGGCCGACCGGGATGAGCGCCGAGGTCTGGCGGTACGAAACCGGGGCCGAGACCTGGACCCGGATCGCCGCGACCGATGGCCCGGCCCCGCGCGTCGGCGCAGCCGGGGCCTGGGACCCGCTCCTCCACCGGCTCGTCGTGTTCGGCGGGGCAGGGGAGGACGGCTCGGACGGCGACCTCTGGCTCCTCGACCCGGCGACCGGCAGCTGGACCCTGGGGGCGAACGCGCCGCAGGCGCGCAGCTTCGCCGCGAGCGCGTGGGACGCGAAGCACGGCGCGCTCCTCGTGCAGGGCGGCATGGGCAACGCGCAGCGCGAGCTCCCCGACACGTGGCGCTACACGCCGTCGCAGGACCTTTGGGAGGAGCTGTCGCCCAGCCCCGTGCTCCGCGCGCACGCCGCGGCCGCGCTCGTGCCCGGGCACGCCACGCTCCTGCTCGCGGGCGGGACCTCGCTCGGCGCGACGCTCGGCGACGCGATGGCCTTCGAGCCGCTTGCGACCGACCTGCCCCTGAGCACGCCGCCCTTCGCGCTGTGGTGGGCGCAGGCGAGCATGCCCGGCGCGCGCACGGCGATGGGCGCGACGTGGTCCGGGGATGCGATGCTCGTCGCCGGCGGCGCCACCGAGACGGGACCGACGAGGGAAGCCTGGACCTTCACGCCGAGCACGGCGAGCCTGCTCGTCGGATGAGCCTGGGGAAGCTGCCGCGCTCCACCGCCGCCGCTATATCCCTGTCCCGCCATGGCGCCTGCATGCAAGCCCCCGCGACCCTCGCCGTGCTCGTCGGCGGCGGCC
>JAIVGT010000098.1 GCA_020201485.1 Halobacteriales archaeon | reverse complement strand
TTCGCCAGCTTCGGCATCATCAGCACGTACTACAACGGCGTGCTCAGCATGGGCCCGTACAAGGTCCCGGCGTTCCGCTACAAGGGCCGGCGCGTGTACACGAACCACATCCCGAGCGGGGCCATGCGCGGGCACGGCGCGGTGAACTCGCGCTGCGCCATCGAGGTGCTGTTCGACGAGGCCGCGGAGCAGCTCGGCGTGGACCCCTTCGACCTGCGCCTGCAGAACTGCATGCCGAGCTATGCCTACACCATCAACGACTTCCGCATCACGAGCAACGGCTTGCCGGAGTGCCTGCAGAAGGTGCGCGCGCGCAGCGGCTGGGACCAGAAGTTCCGGCGCATGCCCGTGGGCCGCGGCGTGGGCCTGGGCTGCGGGTTCTACATCTCCGGGAGCAACCTGCCCATCCACTGGGACGTGAAGGACTACCCGCAGAGCACCGTGCACATCAAGATCGACATGGACGGGGGCGTGACCGTGCACACCGGCGCGGCCGAGATCGGCCAGGGCAGCGACACGGTCGCCGCCATCTGCGTCGCCGAGGTGCTGGGCATCGACATCGGCCGCGTGCGGGTCTACTCGCAGAACAGCGACACCGCCCCCGTGGACCTGGGTTCCTACAGCAGCCGCGTGACGTTCATGATGGGCAACGCCGCGCGCCGCGCCGCGGAGGAGGCGGCGAAGGAGCTGCGCCACGCAGCGAGCGAGCTCACCGGCTACCCGCCGGAGCAGTTCACGTTCGAGCGCGAGCACCTCGTGAACCGCGCCAATCCCGATGCGTGCGTCACGTTCGACGAGGCGGTGCGCAAGGCCTTGGCGCGCAAGGGGGCCATCGCCGTGCGCGGCTGCTTCAACCAGACCGCCATCGGGGGCAAGTTCAAGGGCGCGACGGCCGGCTTGGCCCCGGCGTACAGCATGAGCGCCTACGTCGCCGAGGTGGACGTGGATGTCGAGACCGGCTGGTGGCGGTGCACGAAGGTGTGGGCGGCGCACGATTGCGGCAAAGCCCTGAACCCGCTCGCCGTGGAAGGGCAGATCGAGGGCAGCATCCACATGGGCCTGGGCCAGGTGTTCAGCGAGACGCTGGAGTACCAGTTCGGGAACCTGAAGAACCCCAACCTGCTCGACTACAAGATCCCCACCTCGCTGGAGATGCCCGAGGTCGAGACCATCATCGTCGAGAGCAACGACGCCGAGGGACCCTTCGGCGCGAAGGAAGCCGGCGAAGGGCCGCTGCTGCCCATCCTGCCCGCGGTCGTCAACGCCATCTACGACGCCGTCGGGGCGCGGCTCTACGAATTGCCGCTCACGCCCGACAAGGTGTGGCGCGCCCTGGAGCGGCAGGGCGGGGCGAAGAAGCCGGCGCCGCACGCGCGGAAGGCTGTGCATCCCCAGGCGCAGGTGCGGAGGGAGCCCTCATGAGCATGCTCCTGCCCCCGTTCCAGCTCCACGAGCCGGCGAGCGTCGAGGACGCGGTGCGGCTGAAGCGCGAGCACCCGGACTCGGATTGGGTCGCAGGTGGCACGGACCTGCTGCCGAACTACAAGTGGGCGCTCAACGCCCGGCCGCACGTCATCAGCCTGGCGCGCATCGCCTCGCTGCGGGCCATCGGCCCGGAGCGCATCGGCGCGCTCGCCACGCTGCGCAGCATCGCCGAGCACGCCGAGCTGAAGGCGAAGCTGCCCGTCCTGCCCCTGACCGCCGGCGAGATCGCCAGCCCGCTCGTCCGCGCCAGCGCGACGCTCGGCGGGAACCTCATGCTGGAGAACCGCTGCTTCTTCTTCAACCAGAGCTGGCTCTGGCGGGAGAGCAAGGGCTTCTGCAAGAAGGCAGACGGGGACGTGTGCCTCGTCGTGCCGCAGAAGGAGAAGTGCTACGCGACGTTCAGCGCCGACCTCCCTGCCCCGCTCATCGCGCTCGGCGCGAGCCTCGTGCTCGCCGGCGCGCAAGGCACGCGCGAGGTGCCGGTGAGGAACTTCTACACCGGCGACGGCATGGAGCGCAACGTGCGCCAGCCGGGCGAGCTGCTCACCGAGGTGCGCATCCCGCGCAGCGCGCAGGGCTTGAAGGCCGGCTACAAGAAGCTCCGGCAGCGCGGGAGCTGGGACTTCCCGGAGATGGGCATGGCGGCCGCGCTCCGCTTCGACGGGCAGCGCCTCGCGGAAGGGCACTTGGTCGCGAACGCCCTGGAAACCACCCCCGTCGTGCTCGACCGCTTGCTCCAGCCGCTGCTCGGCCAGCCGCTCACGGACCAGGCCATCGCCGGGGTGGCGAAGCAGGTCGAGGACGCGGTGCAGCCCGTGAAGAACACGTCCCTGCCCCCGAGCTACCGCAAGGCCATGACGCGGCCGTTCACGAAGCGCCTGCTGACCGAGCTGCGGGACGGCGCGCCGCTGAGCGCGGGGCCGCACCATCGGAACGGGCATCACTGAAGGAGCGCGCCGAGCTCGTCATCGCGCGCCGCGGGCATCGCGCCGTCCTTCGTCCAGCCGCGCACCGCGTAGTAATCGTCGAGCATGCCCTCGAACCGCGCGCGGTCGATGCGCGCGCCGTGGGCCAGCCCATCCGGCAGCGCCTCGTCGAAGCAGCGCGCGGGCAGGGTGTCGTCGGCGCGCGTCAAGCCCTCGCGCAGGTTGAGCCAGCGCTCCACGTTCGCGATGCGCGCGCCCGCCGCGGGCAGGTCGAGGTCCTCGCCGAGCACGGGCGCGGCGAGGCGGGCCAGCTCGGGGAACCCGAGGAGGCTCGGCGCGTTCAGGCCGCTCGCCAGCAGCTTCGACACGCCGAGGCTGTCGATGACGGCGTACAGGTCCTCGCTCGCGACCACGGCCTGCGCCTTGCCGTCGTAGGCCGCCGGGTCGTGCGTGGCCGCGCCGAACTGCTCCTCCTTCGCCGCGCGCGTCATGCCCAGGAACCACTCGAAGCCCGGCCGGTTGCGCAGATGGTCCGCCCCCCGCGAGGCCACGGCCAGGCCGAGCGCGAAGCCCTTGGCGAAGCGCACGTCCGTGGCGTCGCTCTGTGGCATGCCCTTCACGCCGAGGAAGAAGCGCGCCGCTTCCGGCGGAAAGTAGCCGAGGCGGACCGCCTGGCTGCCCTCGGCGAGCACGTTGCCGAACCCCTCGCGTGCCGCGCAGCTCCGGAGCAGGCGTTCGCAAAGCTCCGCGTCGCCCCAGTCCAGCGGCTCGCCCGTCAGCTTCGCGTCGATGAGGCCGCGCTCCGCGAGCTCGAAGGCCCAGGCGAGGCACGTGCCGGCGCTGCTCGTGTCCAGGCCGAGCTCGTTGCACGTGCGCGCCAGCCGCGCGATGGCCGCCCCGTCCGAGATGCCGAGGTTCGGGCCGAGCAGGCCGAGTGTGCTGAACTCCATGCGCTCCCCCGGCCAGGGCGCGATGGGGCCCCAGGTCGAGCGCTGCCCGTTCTTCGTGCGCAGCACGCCCATGGCGCGCGCGGTGTCGTAGTAGACCGCCGTGCCGTGCTCCTGCAGCACGCGGCCGGCCTGGGACGCGGCGATGCGCCGCTCGACCTCCCGGGACGCAGCAGCGAGCCCCTCGGGTCGCGCCACGGGCACCTCGCCCTGCCCGCGCGCCGCGATGGCCTTGAGAAGCTTGCTGCCCATGACCGCCCCACCGCCGCACCGCGCGCTGCGGCCTGCCCCGGAACGCACGCTCGCGAAGCGCACGAGCCGCTCGCCCGCAGGCCCCGTGCTCAGCACGTCGTAGCCGGGGAGGCGGCGCTCGACGGCGACGGGGTCCAGGCCCGACCAGGAACGCGCATCGCGCACCTCGATGCGCCCGTCCTCGATGGCGAGCCAGCACGGATGGTCCGCCCGGCCCAGGACGACGACGTGGTCGAAGCCGGCGCGCCGCATCGCCCCGCCGAAGCCGCCGCCGATGCTCCCGTCGCCCAGGATGCCCGACTCCGGCGACTTGAACGTGACGTGCAGCCGATCGCTGCTCGGAGCCGCCGTGCCGGTCAGCAAGCCCGCCCCGAGCACGAGGACGTTCGCATCGCTCAGCGGCGCGACGCGCGGAGGGAGGAACTTGGCGAGCAGCAGCGCGTTCACGCCCCGCCCGCCGAGCAGGCTCCGCCGCCAGGCGTCGCGCACGGGTTCGGTGCGCACCTCGCCCGTGGTCAGCTGCACGACCGCGACGCGCTGCACGGCGCGCAAAGGCAGGCAGCCGCGAAAAGGCGTTCGCTCGGAGCAAGCACCCAGAAGCATGCCGCCGCGCGGCAATCACCCTCTACGAGACAGCCACGGCTGCTCGCTCAGGACCAGAACAGGCCGCGCCGGGCGCAGCAACATCCCTCTACGAGACACCCACGGAACTTCCGCTCGCAGGCAGGTCCGAAAGAAGAGGCCGAACACCCGAAGGCGCGCAGCAATCACCCTTTACGAGACAGCCCCACGGCCGGGAGAAGAACTCGAAGAACGCCGCTGCCGAGCGGCATGGACACTCTACGAGACAGCCGCGGAGCCCGGGCTCGCTTCAATGTCCGAAAGAACAGGCCGAACGCCCGAAGGCGCGCAGCAATCCCACTCTACGAGACAGCCGCCGTGGCCGGCTTAGCTATTTAAGCCTATCTC
>JAIVGT010000293.1 GCA_020201485.1 Halobacteriales archaeon | reverse complement strand
CACGAGGAGCAGCGCGGTCGCGGAGCGGTTGCGGATGGGGGTCGTGTCGCGGGACATGGTCATCAGGCCTCCCGGAGGACGGGGGCAGCGTTCACAGGCGGGGGCGGGAGGTCCGGCAGCGCCGGCACATCCGGCAGCGGCGGAAGCGGCAGCTCGGGCACGGCCGGCGGGTCGGGGATGGGCACGGGCGATACCGGGAGCGGCGGGAAGTCGATGGGCGGCAGCTCCGACGGGATGCCCGGGAGGGGCGGCAGGCCGAGCGTGGCGAGCGCGGCGTTCGCGGTCGCCACGTCGCCCTCGACGCGGGTCGGGAGGGTGAGCACGTCGCGGCCGTCGAAGGCGACGTTGCCGGCGCGGTCGTAAGCGACGACCATGACGTGGTGCGTGCCGAGCGCCTCGGCCCCGGCGCGCCACGGCTCCTCGAACGGGGCCTGGAGGTCGGCGGCGAAGAGCTGGTCATCGACCCAGAACTCCACGCGGTCGATGCCGCTGAAGTCGTCGCTCGCGTCCGCGTCCACGCTCACCGTGCCGATGACGATGGTCTGCGGTAGGGGGTCGCGCAGCGGGTCCGAGAAGTCGAGCACGTAGGCGTTGCCCTCGCCCGGCCGCGTGAGCGTGACGATGGGCGCGACCTCGTCGATGCAGATGGTGAGGGTGCGCGTGGCCTCGACGTTGCCCGCGACGTCGGTGGAGGCGAAGGTGAGCGAGTGCACGCCCGCGCCCGTGACCGTGACGCTCGCCGGCAGGGAGGTGGTGGTCTGGTTCGGGGCCCCGTCGAGGCTGAACGTGGTCTTCGCCACACCGCTCGTCGCGTCGGTCGCGGCCAGCGTGACCGCGACATCGGAGCGGAACCAGCAGCCCGTGCCGTGCAGGCCGGCCTGCTGCGGCGTGGTCAGGGGCGCGACGGTGTCGATCTTCACCGGCGGGCTCAGCGTCTTGACCGACTCCGTCCCGCCGAGGATGTCGCGGGAGAAGTAGGTCAGGGTGTGCGTGCGGTCGCCGGTGATGGAGATGAGGCGGCCGGTCTGCGGCGCGCCGCCGTCGAGCGTGTAGGACGTGAACGGCACGGGGCAGCTCTGGCTCGTCGCCGTCAGGGTCACGGTCACGCTGCTGCGGAACCAGCCGTTCGTGCCGACCGTCCCGCTGGGCGAGCCGGTGGTGACGGGCGGGTTGCCGCAGCTCTGGATGAACGCCGCGACCCAGCCGTCGCCGGAGCTCCCGCCCGTGTTCGGCAGGGAGGCGTTGACGCGCGGGTTCGTGCCGTAGCTCAGGCCGCCGAAGTACACGTTGCCCGGCCCGTCGGCCACGACGCTGTACCCGTAGCCGTAGTAGCCGAACAGCGTCGAGAACAGGAACGCCGAGCCGGTCGCGCTCAGCTTCGTCAGGAAGGGCGCGTAGTAGGTGAGGCCAGGATGGTACGCATAGTACGGGCTGGCCAGGGGGAAGTTGATGGAGTACGTCGTGCCCGTGACGAAGGCCTCGCCCGCCGCGTCCGCGGCCAGGCCGTACGCGATGTCCACGTCCGAGCCGCCGAGGAAGCTGGTGTAGGCGAGCGCGCCGCTGCTCGTGTACTTCGCGACGAACGCGTCCTGCCCCCCGCCGTGGTGCGTTGGCTGCGCGACGCCCGAGGTCACGGGCAGGGTCGTGGACTCCGTCGTGCCGGCGACGAACGTGTCGCCCGCCGTGTCGACGGCGACGGCGTGGACGTAGTCGCTGCTGTAGCCGCCGACGAAGGTGCTGAAGACGAGGCTTCCGCCGCCCGCCGCGAGCTTCGCCGCGAAGCCCTCGTAGTCGCCCAGGGGCGAGCCCTGCGTGGCGTTCTTCACGGGGAAGCCGCCGTAGGAGAAATAGGTGTAGCCGCCCATGGCGACCTCGCCGCCGGGTGTGACCGCGATCTCCTGGAGGTAGGTGTGGATGTTGCCGCCGAAGAGCGTGGCCCAGCGAACGCTGCCCGCGTCGGGCGTCATGGACACGACGAAGCCCATCTGGTAGCCGTTGGGGTTCGTGCGGTACGCGCCGGCCGTGGTCGGGAAGCTCTGCGACGAGGACACGCCCCCGATGTAGATGTTTCCGGCCGCGTCCAGACCGTTGCTGAGCGCGCTGCCGTAGCCGAGGTAGGTGCTGCGCACGAGCTGACCCTGCGGGTCGAGGCGCACGAGCACGTTCCCCCCGCTGGCGATGGGGTTGAGCACGGGGAAGTTCCCGGTCTGCGTGCTGCCGATGACGGTCACGTCGCCCAGGGGCGTGACGGCGATGTCGATGCCGCTCGTGTTCTCCGAGCCGCCCAGGTACGTGCTGTAGACGAGTTGGCCGAACGGGTCGAGCTTCGTGATGAACAGGTCGGTGAAGCCGGCCTTCAACGGCTGGATGGCGTTGGCCACGGGGAAGTCCCGGCTGCCCGTCCATCCGGTCATGTACACGGAGCCGAAGCCATCGACGGCCACGCCTTGCACGGAGTCCGCGCCGTTGTACGGGTAGCCGGGCGAGGTGGCCGTGCCGCCGACGTAGGTCGCATACAGCAGGACGGGGTCGATGGTCAGGGGAAGCGCCGGGTCGTAGGCGCCCACCTGCACGCCGACCGTGCCGTCCTCGAGGACGCGGAAGCCGCTGGCCACGCTCGCGCGCGCGCCGGACGCGAGGTCCTGCCAGGTCACGGGTGCGCGGTGCGACAGCTCGCCGGCCGCCGTCGGGAGCAGCAGCGCGCCGTCCGGGGCGATGCGCGGGGACTGCGCGCCATCGAACTGCAGCAGGATGCGCGAGGCGTCCGCGCCCGGCGCGAGGAGGAAGTCGTACTCGACGCTCGTGCCCGCGGCGTGCAGGCTCACGTCGATGCCCGGCCAGACGCCCTGCATCGTCACGCGGCCGTAGTGGCTCACGCCGCGGACCCAGGCGCTGGCATCGCTGCCCACGTAGTAGTTCGAGACGCCGGGCTGCAGGTCGGCCGCGCGCAGCTCCGCCGGGCTCCCGCCGACGAAGCGCATCGCGACCTCGCTGCCGCCCAGGCCGAAGCGCACGGCATCGCTGCGCACGAGCACGCGGTACGCGCCCGCCCGCGCGACGAAGCCGGCAGCATCCGGCTCGAAGGACACGGGCACGGCTGGCGCGTCCCGACCCACCGGGCGCGGGCCGAGGAGCGGGTCCGGCGCGGGCGCAGGAGGAAGGGCCGGCGCGGCCACGGTCGCCAACGGCAGCAGGCCGGGGACGACGACGGCGAGCGCGAGGAGCACCAGGAGGGATGTGCGCGGGACGCGGGACATGGGAGCCACGGACGCGGACCCGCGCCAGCGCCCATGCGGGTTCGCAGGAAACATCCTGCGGCTTTCCCCCGGACCCGGAGAGGCTTCGCAGCGAAGCGCTCAGGCCGCCACGTCGAGCTGCGCGCGAGCGTGCCCTTCAGGACCTGGGTCCGGTCGAGGCGCTGCCCGCGGAGTCCACGGAGCGGTCCGCGCCGCCTGCGTCGAGCAGCGGGCCCACGGCGAGCGGCTGCGTGGCGCAGCCCATGGGCACGCGGTGGAGAGGTCGTTCCCCGCGCCATCGAGGAGCGCCCCGACGCTCCCGTCGACGCCGCCGTTCGCGCCCCAGGTCGCCGAGGCCGGTGCCCCCGGACGAACAGGAGCGCGGCGCGCCGCCGCTCTGAACGCTTATATCCCGCAGGCCCCCATGGCCCGGCGTGGAAGCCCTGGGCACGCTCGTCGGCAGCAGCAGCGAGGCCCGCTTCACGTTCAAGGTCCAGGACGCGCGCCTGCGCCGGGGCGACTACGTGAAGGTGCCGCACGAGGACGGCATCATGCTCGCCCAGGTCAGCGCCCTGAAGCGGGAGAAGGACGGCCTGCTCGCCGAGGGCGCGGTCATCGGCCGGCGCGAGAAAGGCATGCTCACCAGCCCGAAGACGCCGTTCCGCCCGGGCGACCCGGTGGACCGCGCGGACGAGCGCCTCACCGCCGAGACCCTCGGCCTGGGCGACGGGCGGGACGAGGACGGGGCCTACCTCGGCCTGCTGCGCGGGCTGAACATCCGCGTCAGCCTCGACATCGACATCCTCGTGCAGAAGCACGTCAGCGTCATGGCGAAGACGGGCGCGGGCAAGAGCTACGTCGTCGGCGTGCTCATCGAGGAGCTGCTGAAGCGCCAGGTGCCGGTCATCATCGTGGACCCGCACGGCGAGTACACCAGCCTGAGCCAGCCCAACAACGCGGCGAGCGAGACGCAGAGCATGCGGCGCTTCGGCATCAAACCGCGCGCCTACGCCGACCGCATCATGGAGTACAGCCCGGACGCGAAGATCAACGCCGACGCGCAGGCGCTCCGCATCGAGGGCACGAACCTCGGCACGCGCGAGCTGGGCGAGCTGCTCGGGGGCCGCGTGAACGCCATGCAGCTCGGCCTGCTCCACCAGGCGGTGAAGGACGTGGCGACGCGGCGCAAGAAGGGCTACACGCTGCAGGACATCATCGCCGAGGTGAACCGGAGCGAGACGAACGCGAAGTGGACCCTGCTCGGCGCGCTGCAGTACCTGGAGGGGCTGGGCCTGTTCGCGGAGCAGGGCACGCCGGTCACCGCGCTCGTGAAGCGGGGCCAGGTCACGGTCATCAACC
>JAIVGT010000001.1 GCA_020201485.1 Halobacteriales archaeon | reverse complement strand
ACGCTGCCCTACCGCTTCGGCGGCGACGGCTGCTCGTTCGCGCTGCTGAACAGCTCCGGGCACGCCTGCTCCCTGGCCCTGGGCTTGGGCTTCGCCCTCGACGGGTACGTCGCCATCGACGCCGTGGGGGCGCAGGGCACGCCGCTCAAGCTCGTCGACCCGACCGGCCGGGGATCCACCCTGCAAGCGGCGTACAAGATGCCAGGGAACGTCGTGCTGCACGGCACGAACGGCTCCCTCCCCTTCGCCTACGACTTCATCGTGCCCCCGGGCCGGCCCACGACCCAGCTCCGGGTGCGCTTGGTGAACTTCCAGGGCGAGGTCCTGCTCGACGACCTGCGCGTCCAGCCCCTGACGCAGCCCGCCGTCGCGTTCAGCGGCTACGCGCTGGGCGCAGGCGCATCGCGCAACATCACCGATGCGAAGGGCGAGCTGCCGCAGTTCGCCACGCTCAAGGGCGCGAGCTACCGCATCGTGGCGCAAGCCCTGCCCTTCGACGCCGCGGGCAAGCTCGTGGCGGAGGGCGTGGCTGGCGACGACCGCGCCGTGACCCTCACCGGCCCGGCGCTCGGCCCGGGGCGCATCGTCGTGAGCAAGCTCGTCGCCGACCCGAACAACTACAACCTGAGCGCCATCGCCGGCGTGCCCATGGGCCTGCTCGTCACGCTCCGCAACGAGGGCGCGGAGGAGGCCGAGATCCAGAGCGTGACCGGCACGCTGGGCGACCTGGCCGGCCACGCGCTGTTCCAGGGCACGCAGGCCGACTTCGACCCGGCCCCGGACTCCCTCACCCTCGGCCCGCTCCAGGAGCAGAGCTTCCGCTGGGCTTTCCTGCCGGAGAGCACCACGCCCGCCGGCGTGTACCGCTTCGGCGTCGAGGTCGCCACGCAGGGCGCGCGCATCGCGCCGGACAGCGGCGACGTGCTCGTGTACATCGGCAGCGACTTCCACAGCCAGTTCGGCTCCTACTGGCCGGTGAGCAACCTCAGCCAGGTGGACGACAAGGACCTGATGTGGCCGTGCGACGCGACGTGCACCGTGCCCCTGCCGAGCATGGCGCACTGGTCGAGCGACGGCGTGTTCAATAAGGCCTATCCGCCCACGAACGCCTGCCACGGCGTCGGCCAGCCCACCTATTGCATCGACGTGAGCGCCTCGCAGGTCCACGGCCTGCAGTGGTACTTCCACAAGACGGCCGCGGAGAACCTGAGCGCCTTCCGCTCCTTCCACCTCATCCAGGACACGGGCTCCGACGAGTGCATCGCCGGCGGCGACGACGGCGGCGGAGCGGGCACGTGCGGCTGGTTCCAGGACGGGCAGAACGGCCTGTACCTGGGCACGCTGTTCGCCGCGGTCCACAGCCCGGCCATCCCCATCGCGTACATGCAGCGGCCGCAGCTCATCTACGCCGACCGCCACCAGTTCAACGCCTTGGACGCCGACGGCAACATCTTCGCCCGCCTCGTGCATTGCGAGGCGGACGCGCTGCACCCCGATGACGTGCCCTGCAAGGACACGAGCACGGTCTTCCCCACCGGCCAGTGCGAGAACCAGTTCAACGTCCACGGCTGGCAGCTCGTGGACGCGCACATCCAGGGCAGCACGCCGGCCAGCCCGGGCTTCGCCGCGAACAAGTGGGTGCTGCGCAGCGTGGACCTCGGCCCGCTCCTCGACCGCGCGCAAGCGGAGAGCAAGCAGGCCCTGGACTACTGGGACCACGTGCAGGTCTGCTGGCACCTGGAGCAGCCCAGCCCGCGCGACGGGGCCGTGCTCCTGCGCGACTGGGCCATCGACGACGTGTTCATCACGCCGTACGGCACCGCCCTCAGCCCGGCGCAGGACATCCCCATCGGGGACAACGTCACGAAGGAGTTCCACCTCGCCCTCCTGAACCGCGGCGGGTACACCGACACCTACCAGGTCAGCCTGCAGGACGAGACCGGCCTGCCCAGCAAGGGTCCGAGCAACTGGCGGGTCGAACTGCTCGACGAGCAGGGCCGGCCCCTGAAGGAGGTGCGCGCCCAGCCGGGCGAGCGGCGCGTCATCACCGTGCGCGTGCACATCGACGTGGCGCAGCCCAGCCTGCCGCGCGAGGGCCAGGTGGACCTGGCCATCACCGCCATCAGCAAGACCACGGCGTTCCTGCGCGGCACGCAGCACCTCCTGCTGCACTTCACCTACCCGGACCGGCCGAACCTGCGCGTGGCGGGCGTCATCATCAACGACGCCACGCTGGCCGTGGACAAGCCGCGCACCGTGGACGTCATCGTGCAGAACACGGGCACGGTGCCCGCGGTCGGCGCGCGCCTCGACGTGCTCGACAAGGTGGATGCGAGCTTCGGCGTCGCCCCCGTCCCGCTGAAGCGCGTCGACGGCACGGACATCCCGCCCTTCGACCTCGCCCCGGCGGACCTGCGCGTCGTCACCGTGAACTGGGTCCCGAGCCTGGACGGCGAGCACAACATCACGGCCATCGTCGACCCGCTGGCGGAGATCCTGGAGTTCGACGAGAAGGACAACGTGTTCACGAAGGCGGTCCAGGTGCCGAAGGCGGAGTTCCCGGACCTGCTCGTCGAGGCCCACGCCAGCCAGCTCAACCCGACGCCGGGGGACGTGGTGGACATCCAGGCCCGCATCACGAACAAGGGCGGGGCGAGCGCGGATGGCGTGCAGGTCACGATGCGCGCCGGCGTCACCGACCTGCTGAGCGGCGACCCGCCGCACGTGCTCCCGGACAGCATCCCGCCCGGGGGCACGGTCACGCTGAGCGTCAGCTTCCGCGCGGCCTTTCCCGGGCAGCAGTTCATCTTCGTGCGCGCCGTGCCCCGGGCCGGCGTGCTGGAGCGCCTGGAGACCATCGACGACAACACCGCGGTCATCACGGTCAGCGTGCGCAGCCGTGGGCTGGACGCGGCCGTGCCCCTGGGCCTGACCGTGAAGCCGGGCGGCACGGTGAACGCGACCCTGACCCTCCTCAACCGGGGCGACGTCGACGACGCGTACGACGTGCAGCTCATCCCGCCCGACAACTGGCGCAGCGCGTTCGGCGAGCAGGGCGAGGGCGTGCACGTGGCCATCGGCAACCACAGCCAGGCCAACCTCAGCCTGAGCATCACCGCCCCGCCCTTCGCCGAGGCGGGCCCGGTCATCATCCTCCTGCGCGGCGCGAGCGAGAACACGACGGAGGTCATGGAGTCGGGCATCCAGGTGGACGTGCCCCAGGACTTCGGCCTGCGCTTCAGCGTCGATGACGGGCTGCTCCTCCCGCCCGGCGACCAGTTCCTGCCCGTGCACCTCGTGAACAAGGGCAACGGCGTGGACACGGTCACGGTGCGCGCCACGAGCCTGCCCGCGGGCTGGGCCTTGGAGCCGGCGAGCTTCGGCGTGCCGCCGAAGAGCAGCATCACGGTGCGGCTCAACGTGAGCATCCCCACGACCACGCCCGAGGGCCCCTATCCCTTGGCCTTGCAGGCGCAGGGCCGCGGCGGGGACCTGCTCCCGGCCCAGGCCCAAGTGCAGGTCCTGCCTCTCGAGCTGCTGCGCCTGGAGGTGCAGGGCTTGCCGGAGATGGCCCTGCCCGGCGCGCAGCTGCAGGGCTTGCTCGTCGTGCGCAACGCGGGCAACCTGCCGGCGCACGCCGACCTCAGCCTGCTCGTGCCCGCGGGCTGGCAGGCGCACCTGGCGCGCGACATCGCCAGCATGGAGCCCGGGGAGCAGCGCGCGTTGCCCGTGAGCCTCGACGTGCCGCAGGGCGCGGCGAGCGGCGAGCACCGCCTCCAGGCCGTGGCGGCAAGCGGCCGGGGAGCCAACTACACGCTGCACCAGGTCCTGCGCGCCGCGCGCGCCGACCTGCAGGTGGAGGGCTTCGACCTCCAGCCCAAGGGCGCGCTGCGCGAGGGGAACGTGGCCACCATCGGCGTGACGGTGCGGAACAACGGCAACGCGCCCGCTCCGGGCACGGTCGCCGTGTACCTCGACAACACCCTGGTCGGCTTCGACGCCGGCCGCGACCTGCAGCCGGGCGAGGCGGCGACGCTGAACGTGAGCTTCAAGGTCCAGCACGGGGAGCACGTCGTGCTCGCCGCCGTGGACCCGGGCAAGGCGGTGGGCGAGGACGACGAGGACAACAACGCCGTGGTCCGCGTCCTGCACGTGGAGAGCGGCGGCGCGTTCTTCGCCGTGCCCGGGCTGGAGCCGATGCTGGCCGTGGCCGCCCTGCTGGCGGTCGCGGTGTTGCGGCGGAGGGCCTGGCCGTGAGGCCGGGACGCGTCCCCCCTTCGCCCCCCTGGCTCGTAGTCGTGCTGCTCGCGCTCCTCGTGCTCCAGCCCCTCGCCGCGCTCGACCTCGCACCGGCCGCGCAGGCCCAGGACGCTTCGGGCGCGACCCTGCCGGGCGTGGCCTACCCGTGGTGGGACGCGGCCTGGCACATGCGCGTGCCCGTCCTCCTCCAGCCGAAGGTCGTGGACCGCATCAACGGCGGCCTGGCCGACCTGTCGGGGAACCACGTGCGCAACTACCCGGCGCTCGTCGAGGTGGACTTCACCGAGGCCATCCGCCAGGCCGGGCCCGAGGGCTTCGGCTGGCCGAAGGACGCGCAGGGGCGGCTCAGCTCCTTCACCCTGGACGCGGACAGCGTGCGCGTCGTCGAGCACGACCGCTTCAAGGGCTGCCCCCTGGCCGTGGACCGCACGACGCAGGACCTGCGCTGCGGCGTGACCAGCGACCGGCCGGAGGACCTGCTCGTGGCCGCGACCTTCGCCCCCGGGCTGTGGGCGAACGTGCAGCCCGACCGCGACCCGGCGTTCGATGCCTCGCGCAACGCCGTGGGCACGCTCCAGTTCGCCGTGCGCGGGGAGTTCGGCGCGCCACGCCTGTTCTTCGTCTACTTCGACATCCTGCAGAACGGCCACAAGGCCCCGGCCAGCTACCCGGCGCGGGACGCGGGCATCGTCCAGGGCACGCACTTCATCCGGAGCGGCACGGACATCCTCGGCTACGCCCCGGCGACGATGGCGACGGGCCCGGGCGTGCTCCTCGCCCAGCCCCTCTACGACAACACGACGGTGGCCATCTACAAGTACGTCAGCCGCGGGGTGGAGCCGGCGCTCATGGTCCAGGCGACGATGAACGCCCTGGACAGCGACACGAACGGGCAGGCCGGGCCGTGCCCGAGCACGTCGTTCAAGGGCACGGTGTGCCTCGACGTGCCCCAGGCGCAGCCGTTCTTCTTCCGCGTCGTGGCGAGCAAGCCGGTCGTGGTCGCGCTGAAAAGCGTGGATGGGGCGAAGGGCGCGACGTGGTACCCGGCCAAGGACGGCGGCCTGTCCGGGACGGAGTTCCTCTTCCGCACGGCGCAGGACTCGGAGGCGGGCGGCGCCGCCACGCCCCTGTACATCCTCAGCCCGTCCGGAGCCGCGAGCGTGGGCTGGTCGGGCGACGCGAATGGCTTCGCCAACGTGGACGGCGTCGGCCGCATCGGGAGCTTCGGCAGCGGCGACCGCATCCACCTCTTCGCCTCGAAGCCGGTCATGGTCGTGGGCACGGGCATCGGCGCGGACATCGGCCTGCCCGCCGTCGGGCCGTTCGGGGCGACGGTGGACGCGCAGCTCTACACCGTGGTGAACGAGGACCTGACCATCGTGGACACGAACCGGCCGACCACGCTGCAGATCGCCAGCCCCATCGGCATCCCGGACGACCCGAACGCGCTCGAGGCCGAGCCCCTGGCCGCGAACGCGAGCAACGCCCTGTACCACCGGTGCGCCTGCTCCGCCTCGCCCGACTACATCGGCAAGGCGTGGCGCATCCAGGCCAAGGACGACGGCGCGCTCCTCTGGGCGAAGAGCAACGAGGCCGGGATCTTCCCCGTGGGCGGCAAGCTCGGCATGTCCTTCGACCTCAGCCTGCAGCAAGAGCACAGCGAGGGCACGACCATCACGAACGACAAGAACGACGCCCGGGAGACGCGCGTCATCGTCATGGGCCTGTACAACGGCACGCGCGTCGTCATCCGCGACGCGAAGACGGGCGTGGAGCGGGCGAACACGACGATGGGCCTGCACGACTGGCTCGACAAGCAGAGCGGCGGCACGCCCTACCTGCCCTACGGGAGCTGGCACGTCGAGGCGACGAAGCCGGTCGCCGCCTACTTCTACGGCCCGGGCAAGACGGTGGACCCGCCGTTCGCGACCTACTACGTGGCGAAGACCGAGCCGCCGCTCCAAGCCCAGGGCGCGGGCGAGTTCCACGGCTTCGCCGTGGGCTGGAAGGACAAGGTGGCGACGGCGAGCGTCGGCCCGGGGGAGCGCGTTCGCCTCAAGCTCAGCCTGGTGAACCTGGGCCGGGCGGTGGGGGCGCAGCCGCTCAGCGACACCTTCGACATCACGCGCGAGGTGAGCAAGCCCGGCAACGCCACCGACCCGGCGGTGGACCTGAGCCCGGCGCGCTGGGGCGAGGTGCCCAGCTTCCAAGGCCGCGACGTGACGCTCGCCGTGGGCGTGCCCCCCGACGCCGCGACGGGCACGGTGTACGAGGTCAACGTGACGGCGACCAGCCTGGGCAACCCGAACTTCCGCGACGTGGCCCACGTCGTCATCACCGTCCAGATCCGCTACGAGTTCACCATGCGGTTCCTGGAGAGCAACGGCACCAGCCTGCAGAAGATCATCAAGCCAGGGAGCACGACCTGCCTGGACGTCGAGGTCGTGAACACGGGCACGGGCGACATGCACCTCGACCTGGAGGCGAGCCCGGTGCGCTTCCTCGACTTCACCGCCGGCCTGGTGCAGCAGTTCAGCGGCGCGTGCGCGCCCGGCGCGGGCACGAGCGTCATCGACAGCGACGGCCGGCCCGGCGCCCCGCTCAGCCTGGCGCGCGGCGCGCGCACCGTGCTCACCCTCGTGGTCACGGCCCCGAACGACAACAAGCCGCTCCCGTTCGAGGTCGAGGTCCAGGGCACGGCCGAGGAGGACGCCTCGGTGCGGCAGCAGGTGAGCGCCGTCGTGCTCATCAACGTCGAGGCGAAGATCAAGCTCACGGCGGAGGACGACACCAGCCTCGTCCTGCCCGGGGCGAACGCAACGTACCACATGCGCATCGACAACCTGGGCGATGTCGAGACGCCCATCACCTACGGCACGACCGGCCTGGTGCCGAACGGGTGGAACGTCAGCTTCCTCGACGCCCCGGGGAGCCTGAAGGCGCGCGGCGCGGTGGACGCCTTGGGCAACAGCCTGGACCACGCCGAGTTCGTCGTCAACGTCACGGCGGCGCGCGACGCGCCGGTCGCCCTCGTCGTGCCGGTGAACGTGGTCGCGACGAGCGCCGTGGTCATCGAGACCGGGGACACGGTGAAGAGCTTCCGCCAGAGCGACAGCGCGAAGGTCACGGCCATCGTCGGCAACAACTTCACCCTCGCCCAGCCGGACTTCGCCCCCATCAGCATCAACCCGGGCGAGCCCTTCCCCCTCACGTATGAGATGCGGAGCGCGGCGAACGGCCCGTTCACGCTGCGCGTCGCGGCCGGGGCCCTGCCCGTGAACTGGACGCTGGCCGTGGAGGAGCCGGCGAACAGCACGTTCCTGCGCCCGGGCGACCGGGTCACGGTGCGCCTCAACATCACCCCGCCGCGCGCCACGGAGGCGGGCGTGTACGCGTTGGGCGTGGTGCTCGCGGCGAACGACACGTTCACGCAAGGGGCGGACGTGCGCAACTTCACCATCCTCGTGCGCAAGACGGCCGGCTTCAAGGTGGACCTGGGCGTGGATCAGTTGCTCTTCGCCCCCGGCGGGCACCGCGAGCTCACCCTGGGCGTGGTGAACACGGGCAACCTGCCAGTGAAGCTGCGCCTGGTCGCCTCCGCCCCCGGCGGGTACGGCGCGCGCTTCCCCGACAGCAGCGTCGCCGACCTGCAGCCGGGGGAGGAGACGAAGCTGCGCATGCTCGTGGACGCGCCCTCCACGCCCGCCGAGACCGCGCAGCCCGTGAAGGTCACAGCCACCGACGCCCTGAGCAACCGGCAGGCGGAGTTCAGCGTGCCTGCCGTCACGGCGCGCCTGGACCTCATCGTGAGCAACCTCGTGCTCGCCACGCAGAGCTTCGCCGTCGGCCAGCCCGCGGTGGCGGCGGTGAGCGTGCAGAACCGCGGCACCATCCCGGCGAACAACGTGGGCCTGGGCCTCATCGTGAACGGGAAGGGCGTGCGCGACGAGGCCCTGCGCACCCTGCCCCCGGGCGAGGCGCGCACGGTGACCGTCGCGTGGACGGTGGACGAGGCCCCGCGCACCGTCGCCGTGCAGATCGACCCGGCGGACGTGTTCGCGGAGACGGACGAGTCGAACAACCTGGTGCAGGTCGAGGTGGGCCGGGGTTTGCCCGGCTTCGAGCCGGGGCTCCTGCTCGCCGCCGTCGGGGCAGCCGCGGCCGCAAGCCTCATGCGCAGGCGGCGAGGTGGCGGCCCGGATGGCTGACCCCCGCCTGCGGAAAGGCCTGGCGCGCCTCCGGGCCCGGGTCGAGCCCCGGCTCGCCTTCCTCGCGGGGTCGAAGGGGCGCTGGCTCCCCCTGCTCGCGGCCGCGCTCGTGCTCGCCGTCGTCGGCGTCGCCCTGCTCACCGCCGCGCCGAACAGCGGGCAGAACCAGCCGAGCGTGGACATCGACGTCATCAGCGCCCAGCCCGACACGCGGCTCGCCCAGCTCGACACGGACAAGGACGGGCTGAGCGACCTGGAGGAGCTGGTCTCGGGAACGGATCCGAAGGCGAACGACACCGACGGCGACGCGATGCCCGACCTGTGGGAGGTGCGCCACGCGAAGCTCGACGTGCTGAGCAGCACGTACTGCCCCGACCCGCTCGTCACCGACGCGAACCGCGACTGCGACCACGACGGCCTGAGCAACGCGGCGGAGATGGCCGCGGACACCGACCCGAGCAACCCGGACATCGACGGCGACGGCGTCCTCGACGGGCTGGAGGTGGCGTGCGGCAGCGACCCGTTCACGCCCGACAGCGGCGCGGACCCGGACGCAGATGGCCTGAGCAACCTGCAGGAGCAGCAGCTCGGCACGCGCTGCGACCGCGCCGACAGCGACCTCGACGGGCTCACCGACCCGGAGGAGTTCAACAGCACGCGCACCGACCCGACGCGGCGCAGCACGGGCGGCAGCGGCATCGCCGACGGCTGGCTCGTCACCTTCCACCTGCCGCTGGACGACGCCGGCGTCGGCTTCCAGGACGCGGACCACGATGGCCTTACCGCGCTCGAGGAATCGCGCTTCAGCGAGGACCGCGTGGTGAAGCCGGCGGGGCTGCGCTGCAACTGCAGCGTCCAAGGCAAGGAATTGCTCGGCCTCTTCGGGCGCGGCTTGACCCCGGCGGGGAACGACACGGACGGCGACGGCATGCCCGATGGGTACGAGGTGCGCGATGGCCTCGACCCGCTCGACCCGGGCCCGGGCGACCCGCGCCTCGGCCCGAACGCCGACCCGGACGCGGACGGCCTGAGCAACCTGCAGGAGAGCAAGGTCGGCAGCAACCCGTTCCTCACCGACAGCGACGGCGACGCCCTGAGCGACAAGCAGGAGGTCGATGGCTACGACGCCACCATCGCCGGCAAGGCCACGCACGTCACGAGCGACCCGGGGCGCGCCGACACCGACGGCGACGGGCTGAGCGACCTGGAGGAGAAAGAGGGCAAGGCGCTCCGGAACGGCGTCGCGTTCAACTTCCCCGCCCTCGACCCGCGCAACCCGGACACGGACCTCGACGGCCTGGGCGACTTCGAGGAGGTCAGCTTCCCGTGCGCGAGCGCGAGCGACCCGCGCCGCCTGGACGCGACGAACCCGGACAGCGACGCGGACGGCATCCTGGACGGGGCGGAGGTCCTGTACTGGCAGGGCCGGCACGACGCGACGGGGGCGCAGCAGGACGCGGCGCTCGAGGAGCTGGCGAAGGAGATGGGGAACCGCGCCGGGAGCGGCGTGGGCCGGGAGCAGGCGCTGAGCGCCATGGCACCGTGCGGCGACCTGGACGCCGACGGCAAGCCCAACCTCCTCGACCGCGACAGCGATGGCGACACGCTCGACGACGGCCGGGAGCTGGAGCCGGACACGAAGGCGACGAGCGCGGACTCGCGCATCGAGCGTCCCCTGCCCAGCACCGACCCGGCGCTCGGCGACAGCGACGCGGACAAGCTGCCCGACGCCTGGGAGGACCAGTTCGGCGACTACGACTTCGGCCTGGGCGACTGGAACCTCAACGCCAGCAGCAAGGACAGCCTGCGCCTGCGCGACGGCAGGACCGATGCCGACCGCGACCTGGACCGCGACGGCGTGCATTACAACGCCAGCGCCTACGCCATCCGCGTCGCCTTCGGCTTCACGAACTACCAGGAGTTCCTCGCCGGCACGAGCCCGAACGTCGCCGACACCGATGCCGACGGCCTGGCCGACGGCTGGGAGGCGTACTTCACCTGCATCACCGCCACCGTGCCGAAGAAGCTGTGCGGTGGCATCGGGCGCAGCGACAAGGCGGAGGTCGAGGTGGACCTCGACCCGAGCAGCCCGGACGCGGACAAGGACGGCGTGAGCGACGGCAACGAGACGGGGAAGAGCGTGCCCTTCGCGCGCTTCGTCGCGGTGAGTGACAGCAACCAGGCGCGGGGCCTGCTCGACGGCAATCGGAGCGAGCGCTTCGCCGACTGCCCGAACACGGGGCCGGCGGACCCGGACTGCGACATCTACCCGGGCGTGGTCCGCATCCACGGCCTGTGGAACCTGACCTTCCTCCAGGAGTTCACGAAGGACCTCGACCCGAGCCTGCAGGACACGGACGGCGACGGCCTGCCCGATGCCTGGGAAGCTGCGTACACGCTCGACCCGCTGGAGGCGGGCGATGCCCGGGGCGACCTGGACAACGACGGCCTGCCCAACCTCGACGAGTTCACGAAGGGCAGCGAGCCCACGGTGCAGGACAGCGACGCCGGCGGCTTGACCGACGGCAAGGACCCGAACCCCGCCTATCCGCCGGACGACGCGCCGAACGGCGACACGGACTGCGACGGCGTGCTGAACAAGGACGAGCAGGCGCGGGGCACGAGCCTCGCCGATCCGGACTCCGACCGCGACGGGCTGCTCGACGGGCCGGGCGTGGCGTTCTACGAGACGGTGCAGAGCGGCGTGGTCCTGGCGCGCGACGTGACCACGCGCCAGGGGTGCACGCTGAGCGCGGCGCAGCTCAGCCAGCGCTTCGTGGACGCCGGCATCGCCGCGAACGTCACCTCCCGCGGCGTCCTCTTTCTCGGCGAGGACATGTTCGGCACCACCCCGACCCTGCTCGACTCCGACGGGGACGGCCTGCCCGACGGCTGGGAATCTTACTGGGTGGACAAGCACGGCATCGAGGGCGCGCGCGACCCGCTCGACGCCGGCAGCATCGGTGACGGGTCGGGCCCGGGCTGCCCGCCGGTGTGCACCGATGCGCTCAACACCACCGCCGAGTACGCCACGGGCATGCCGCGCGGCTGGGACGTGGCGGTGTGCGGGCCGTGGTGGCTGGGCAACGACCCGCGCTCCACGGACACGGACGGCGATGGCGTGCTCGACGGGACCTTCGACCGCACGGGCGGCGTGCTCGGCGCGGACGTGGACCTCGACAACGACGGGCTCAACGACTTCACCGGCGAGGACCCCAGCCCGCTCGCCGACCACAACAACACCAGCCCCCCGCCCCTCACCGACTGCCTGGCGTACCACCGCTTCGTGGACGGCTGGGTGTTCCACGACGCGCGGCGGGGCACGGTGAACGTGGACAGCACGGGCAGCGGCGTGCCCGACCGGCTGAACTACGCCCCGACGCGCCTCGTGGGCCTGAGCGCGGACCTCGACCCCGACGGGCGCCTCCCGGCGGCGCAGCGCGGGAGCACCATCCTCAAGGGCGCGAACTTCACCGTGCGCGGCAAGCTCCAGGTGGACGGCAGCGGGGCGCAAGCCGTGCCCGGCGCGGTCGTGCTGCTGAACCTCGTGCCCCAGGGCAGCGCCGGCCGGAGCGGCGAGCAGGCGGACGTGCTGGGCGTGGCGCAGACGGCCAGCGACGGGACCTTCTCCATCCACGCCGCGGCCAGCCGGGCGCGCAACGCCACCCTGCCCCAGGACGCCGTGCTCTTCGGCGCGCGGCGCGGCGCGGGGAGCGAGGTGAGCTGGAGCCCGGACACGAGCAAGCTCACCCCCGACGCCGGCTACCGGCTCACCGTCCTCGCCATCAGCCGCCAGACGGCGCCGGACGGGCGGAGCTACGCGTTCGCCGCGACGAAGCCCGGCGGCGGCTCGTTCGCGGCGCGCGGCGTGCTCGGGTCGAGCGTGACGAGCGACGCCTCGAACGGGAACTTCACGTTGCCCCTGCTCACGCTCCAGAGCGGCTCGCAGATCGGCGTGCCGGGCGCGTCGAACGTGACCGCGGGCCAGGACCTGCAGGCCACGGGCCTGGCCCAGGACAGCCTGGGCGACCCGCTCCCGGCGCGCTACCTCCAGGGCGGCGTGCTGCGCGTGACGTGGCTCAACCCCACGCCCTACCAATCGGCTCCCGAGGTCGTCGTGCACGACGGCGGCTTCGACCTCGACCTGCCGGTGGACGTGGGCACGACGCTCGGCGCGCACAACCTGCAGGTGGTGTACGACGGCAGCAACGGCCTGGTCAACGGCGCCTCGTTCACGGGCACGGTGCAGGTGCGCTACCCGACGAACGTGACCGGCCACGTGACCGACGTGAACGCCACGGTGACCGCGGGCGAGCCCATGCACGTGAGCGGGCGCGTCGTGGACTTCCACGGCGACGCCGTGCCCGCGGGCAGCCCGGTCGCCGGCGTGCTCCAGGGCACGAGCTTCCCGGGCAACGTGAGCGCGGACGGCGCGTTCGCCATCGTCGGCACGCTGCCCACCGATGTGGGCGTGGGCACGCAGGCCGTGAAGGTGAAGTTCCTGGGCGCGGACGCGTACGACGCGAGCGAGGCCGACGCCGGCTTCGTCACCGTGCTCCAGAAGACGGTCATCACCCTGCCCCAGCAGACCGCCCCCCTCGGCCACGACCTCGTGGTCAGCGGGAAGCTGCTCGACCTCGCCGGCAACCCGGTCGACGACCCGACGCAGGAGGGCAACACCACGGTGCGCGTGAGCACACCCGTCCTCGTTGGCTTCGCGAACGTGACCGGGGCCGAGTTCAGCCTGAGCGTGCCCAAGGATCTCTTGCCCGGCGCCGGGCCGTTCGCGGTCAAGGCCGACTTCTTCGGCAGCCCGCTCTACCGCGGGAGCCAGGCCACGTCCCAGGTCCTGCTCACCTCGCGCACCCAGCTCGGCATCGCGGGCGGGGAGCTGGTGCGGGGCCGCGCCGGGACCATCCTCGGGAACCTCACCGACGAGCGCGGCCAGGGCGTGGCGGGCGAGACGGTGAACGTCACCTTCGGTGGCGCGCTGCTCCTCGTCACGACCGGAGCGGACGGGCGATTCACCGCGGATGTGAGCGTGCCCACGGACGCGTCGTTGGGCGGCGTGGTCGTGCGCGCCAGCTATCCCGGGGGGAAGGAGGGCCTGCTCGGGCCGGCGACCGATGCCACCGCCGTGCTCCAGGTCGTGGCCGGCACGACGCTCGACGTGCGCGGCCGCACGGTGAGCCTGGGGGCCCTGCCGGTGAACGGCACGCTGCGCGACGACCGCGGCCAGCCCGTGCCCGGGGCCAAGCTCCAGCTCCTCCTCGAGAACGCCACGCTCGGCTTCGCCGTCACCGACCTGCAGGGCAGCTTCGACACCGAGGTGCCGCTGCCCGAGGGTGCCGTGCCCGGCACGCACGCCCTCGTCGTCCGCTACGGCGGCTCCGGGACGCTGGCGAGCGCCGAGGCCCGCGCGCCCTACCGCATCCTCGCCCCGAGCGTGACGAGCATCGCGCGCGCCGAGCCGCTCGTGCGGAGCGAGCCGGGCGCCGTGCTCGCCCTGCTCGCCGGCACGGACGGCAAACCCCTGGCGAACCGGCAGGTGCAGCTCCTCATCGCCGGCACGCAGGTCGGGCAGGGCGTGACGGACACCTCCGGCCAGGTCCGCCTCATCGGCCGGCCGCCGGGCTTCCTCGCCCCGGGCAACGTCACGGTCGAGGCCAGCTTCGAGGGGGACGACGGCTACATCGGCAGCTTCGACACGGCGCAGGTCGCGCTCACCGTGGGCACGCGCGTCGAGCTCACGCTGCCCGATGCCGTGGACAAGGGCCAGGTCTTCACCGGGCTCATCCTCGTGCGCGACGACGGAGGCCGGCCCCTGGCCGACCAGCCGGTCGTGGTCAACTTCACCGGCTACGACTTCCCCCTCACGCTGCGCACGGACGCCGGCGGCCAGGTGAACTTCACCGGGCGCATGCAGGGCCCGGGCCAGGGCAGCGTGAGCGTGCGCTTCCCCGGCGGCAGCGGCTTCGCCCCGAGCGAGCGCGGGGTGAGCATCCAGAGCCGCGTGCCCCTGCTCGAGACTGGCCTGGGCGCGCTCGGCGTGGCGCTGCTCCTCGTCGCCGTCATCGCCGCGGCCGCCGTGCTCGGCGCGCGCCGGCTGCGCCGCGTGCAGGTGAGCGAGGCGGAGCGCATCATCGCCGAGGCGCAGCGCATGCTCTTCGCCAGCACGGAGTACCAGGCGAGCATCCTGTGGTGCTTCCGCCGCCTCACCGAGCACATGGCGGAGCACGGCTTCCTCGTGAAGGACGCGTTCACGCCGCGCGAGCTGCTCGAGGCCATGGCGCGCACCCTGCCCGTGAGCCGCCAGCCCCTGGAGCGCCTCGTCGCCGTGTTCGAGGAGGCGCGCTACTCGCCCCACCCCATCGGCCCGCTGCAGCGCGACCAGGCGCTCCAGGCCCTGCGCGACATCGAGCGGCAGCTCCGCGAGGCGCGCCTCGCGAGCAAGCCCGGCCAGCCGCCAGCCACCGGGGTGACCGATGGCTGAGGCCGCGCCCGCCCCGCCCGCGCCGCGCCGGCCGAGCGCGCGCCGGCTGGCCAAGCCCGCCCTGGGCGCCGTGCTCGCCGCCGTCATCGTGCTTTGGGCCCTGACCGCGGCCGGCATGGGGGGCGCGCCGCGCAACAGCGCGTACGACGAGGGCGCGCGCGGCGTGAGCATCCTGGCGCAAGGCTTGCAGGTGCAGGGCATCGGCGTGCAGAGCCTGGGCACGGGGCCGCACGCCATCGACGCCGCGGAGGAGCCGGGCCGGAGCGTGCTGCTCGTCGCTGGCGTGGAGCGCGCCTACAGCGAAGGCGAGGTCCAGGCCATCCAGGGCTTCGTCGCCCGCGGGGGCACGGTGCTCGTCGCCGACGACTTCGGCTTCGGCGACCAGGTCGGCGCGGCCTTCGGCGTGACCTTCGACAAGCGGCAGCTCCGCGACGCGAACTACGACCGCAACGTCAGCCTGGTGCGCGTCAACGCCACGCTCGGCGCGGAGAACTTCACCTTCACCATGAACGTGCCGGCGAGCCTGGGCAGCGCGCCCGGCGCGAACGTCACGCCCCTGGCCGTGAGCGGCTCCGACAGCTACATCGACGAGAACCTCGACGGCCAGGAGGACACGGGCGACATCAAGGGCCCGTTCCTCGTCCTCGGCGCCGTGCGCAGCGGGCCGGGGCAAGCCCTGTTTGCCAGCGACCCGGGCATGCTTGCGAACGACCTCGCCCCGGACAACGGGCCCTTCGTCCAGGCGTTGTTCAAGTCCCTGCTCCCGGACGGGGGCACGGTGTTCGTGGACGAGTCGCGGCACGGGCAGGAGGCCGGCGCGCCCCTGGCCGCGCTCCTCGCCGGCGAGGTGCAGCTCACGAGCGAGCTCGGCATCAGCATCGCCGCCGTGCTCGCCGCCGCGCTCCTCGCCGCGGCCGCGTTCGCCGTCAGCCCGCGCACCGAGGACATCAGCGCCCACGCAAGCACCCTCGACCTTCCTGCCCACCTCGACAGCCCGGAGCGCACCGGGCAGCGCCTGCGCCGCCTCGCCCGGCGCGTGGCGGAGCAGCGCAGCGGCTGGGCCCCGGAGCAGGTGGAGCAGGCCACGCCCCAGCAGCTTGCGGTCCACGTGCCCGACCCGGCGGTCAAGGCGCTGCTCCTGGGCGAGAGCACGAAGGCGGAGGCGTTGGAGCTGCTGCGCAAGGTCCAGCTCCTGGCGCGGAAGGGATCGGGAGGCGCGCGCTGATGCTGACGACGAAGGGCCGGCTCGTCGGCCTCCTCGGCATGCTCGGCGTGCTCGGCGGCCTGGCCCTGGACAACCCGCTCTGGGTCGCGGCCGGCCTGCTCGGCCTGGGCATGGTCGTGCTCGGCTGGCTCACGCTGCGCGGGGCCGAGGTCACGGTGCGGCGCACGGTGAAGGCGGAGACGGTGCAGGAAGGCGACGCCATCCCCGTCGAGCTGCGCCTGGAGCTGGTGAAGCGGCACGGCAAGAGCCTGCTCGAGGTGCGCGATACGCTGCCCGGGGAGATGGAGCTGGGCGATGGGAACAACTACGCCATCCTCGACCTGAAGCACGGCGAGGCCGCCGTGCTC
>JAIVGT010000097.1 GCA_020201485.1 Halobacteriales archaeon | reverse complement strand
CTATTGCCACAGCGGCATGCGCAGCGCGCAGGCGGTGGGCTTCCTGCGCGCCCTCGGCTTCCGCCGGGTGTGGAACCTGGCAGGGGGCATCGACGCCTGGAGCCAGCTCATCGGCCCCGACGTGCCCCGCTATTGATGGCAAGGGAGCGAAGCCGCGCCCCGCATCCTTGGCACCCCGGCCAAGGCCGTCTCAAGGCTCAAGCCGGGGCGTGGCGAGGCGGTGGTTGGAGGTTCGCTCCCCTCGGCCTCCGACCTTGGCGCCCGGCCCGCCTCCTGCCTCGGAACGGCCGGGCGCCCTCCCGCTCTGCGTTGACCCTTGCTCGCGGTGACACGGTGTCACTTCAACCCTCCTACGGATGAGTTCAAGACCCCCCGAGGCCTCGTCAGGGTCGGGAGCGCATGAAAGGACTCGTCATCCTCGCCATCCTCGGCGCTGTGTTCGCCGCGCCCAGCCTGGCCGCGGTCGTCGTGCCGCAGTTCGGCGAGCAGGTCGGGCAGGCCGTGGGCGTGCACCACCACTTCGTCTTCGACAAGAGCTTCCCGGTCCGGGCCGGCGCGCAGGCGTACGACGTCTACCTGGCCGACGGCGACCTGTACGAACTGCCGGTCACGACGAGCCTTGTCCTCCGCGGCAGCGTGCACCCCGCCCCCAGCGACGCGGACATCCAGCACGCCGTGCAGTACGCGCTGGACAAGTACGACGTGCCCGTGCTGAAGTACGACATCGAGCGCAGCGGCGAGGCCATGGTCGTGCACGCCGCCCTCCCGGCCGGCATGTTCGCCGAGCTCAGCCCGCAGTACCAGCGGCTGCTCGCGCAGTACGAGTCCTGAGGGCAGGCAGGCCGCCGGCCAGGCGGCCACTCGTTCGATTCCTTTTCGAACTTCCTCAAGCAACCGGCTTCTTCCTTCACGCCCCAGGAGCCCCTGGAGCCGGTGGACCGCGTCCGCTGGCAGGGGAAGGTCCTGGCCATGCTCAGCATCCGCAGCGCCCGCGTGCGCATCGAGCCCGCGACGCGCACCGTCCACCTCGACGCCAGCGTCACCGACGGCGACGTCCTGGGCTTCTTCGAGGACATCCCGGAGGAGCAGCGCGGCGAGCTCGCCCTGCGCGCGCTGAAGGTCGGCTGCCTCGCCCTGCGTGACGCGCGCGTCGCGGCCAAGGCCGACCACGTGGAGAAGGAGTTCGAGCGCATGCGCCGCGCGTTCGGCGCGGAGCTGGAGCGCTACTTCGGCCCGCAGGGCGAGGTGCAGCGCTCCCTGGCCGCGCACCTCGGGGAGCAAGGCGTGATGGACCGCAAGCTCCAGGGCTTCTTCGGCGAAGGGGGCCGGTTCGAGGCCGTGTTCGACGAGTTCCTCGGCGCGGAAGGGCAGCTCCAGCGCAGCATGGAGCGCAACCTGGGCGAGGACGGGGCGTTCCAGCGCACGATGGAGCAGTTCCTCGGCGAGCGCGGCACGCTGCGCCAGGCCCTGGACCACGAGTTCGGCCCGGAAGCAGGGCGCTTGTACCGCATCCTCGATCCGGAGGACGCCCGCACCCCCCTCGGCCAGCTCAAGCGCGACCTCGAGGCGCGCTTCGACCCGCAGCGGGAAGGCAGCGCCCTCTGGGAGCTGAAGCGCGACCTGCGCGCCGAGCTGCAGCAGCTCCGCCTCGACCTGGGCGTGCAGGCCGCGGTGCGCGAGGAGCACGAGCACGGCCACGCCAAGGGCCTGGACTTCGAGGAGCAGGTCCTGGGCCTGCTCGACGGCATCGCCGCCCCGCACGGCGACCGCGTGGAGCACGTCGGCAAGGACAAGGGCCCGCTCGGCGACGTCGGCGACCTGCTCGTGCACCTCGACCCGGACGCGGCCCAAGGCCAGCGCATCGTCGTCGAGTGCAAGGACAAGGACGTGACGCTCAGCGGGAAGCGCAGCCTGCCCAAGGAGCTGGACGAGGCCCGGCAGAACCGCGCCGCGCACTTCGCCATCGCCGTCGTGGAGCAGGAGCACGCCGCGCCCTTCGCCCCGCTCCGCTACATCGCCCCGGACAAGATCCTCGTCGCCCTGGACAAGGAGCAGCCCGACCCGCTCGCGCTCCAGGTCGCGTACATGCTGGCGCGCGCGCTCGTCGTGGCCCGCGCCGGCCGGCGCGAGGCCCGCCTGGACGCGGAGCACGTCCTCGGCCGGCTCGACGCCATCGCCCGGCACCTGGAGGCGGTCCAGGCGATGAAGACGAACCTCACGGGCGCAGCCAAGAACATCGACGCCGTGCGCGGCATGCTCGACGACCTCAAGCTGCGCGTCCTGGACGACGTGCACGAGCTGGGCCGGGCGCTGCGCGCGGCGCAGGCGTAGCGTTCTTGCCCCCGGGCGCGATGCAGCGCCATGGACGCGGTGCGCGCGGAACGCGTGGGCCCGGTGCAGGTCCTGACCCTGGACAAGCCGGAGCGGTCCAACGCCTTCGACGCCCCGATGGCCGAGGAGCTGCACGCCAAGGTGCGCGCCGCGGCGCGCGATGGGAGCGTGCGCTGCCTGCTGCTGACCGCGACGGGGAAAGCGTTCTGCGCGGGCGGGGACGCGAAGGCCATGCGCGCCGCGCAGGAGCGCGGCCAGGCCCCGGAGCTCTTCGCCAGCCTCACGGAGCACCTGCATCCCACGGTCCGGCTGCTGCACACGATGCCGAAGCCGACGCTCTGCGCCGTGAACGGGGCGGTGGCGGGAGGAGGGTATGGCCTGGCCCTGGCCTGCGACCTGCGCCTGGGCAGCGAGCACGCGCGGTTCAAGACCGCGTACCTCGCGTTGGGCGTCGTGCCCGACGGCGGCGTGACCTGGCTCCTGCCGCGCATCGTCGGCCCGGCCCGGGCGCGCGAGCTGCTCCTCCTCGACGAGGCCGTGGACGCGCCCCGCGCGCTGGAGCTGGGCCTGCTGCACCGCGTCGTGCCGGCGGACGAGCTCGGCGTGCAGGCCCTGGCGGTGGCGGAGCGCCTCGCCGCGTTGCCTCAGGCGGCGGCGGCGCGGACGAAGCAGCTCCTCGCGGAGCGTCCTGCCCGGAGCTTGGCAGCGCAGCTCGGCCTGGAGCGGAAGTGGAACCGCGCCAGCGCGGGCGAGGCCGACTTCGCCGAGGGCCTGCGCGCCTTCGGGGAGAAGCGCGCGCCCCGGTTCGGCTGACCTGCCGCAAACCTGAAGCCCGCAGCCGGGGGTCGCGCGCCGTGCACCTCATCCCCCTCGGGGTGGCGGCGGGCGGCGTGCCCGGGCCGGGCGGCGCCGGCAGCGGGTACCTGGTCCAGGAAGGCAGCACGAGCCTCCTCCTCGATTGCGGCAACGGCGTGCTGGGCAACCTGGCCCGGTACGTGCCCCTGCAGCGCGTGGACGCGGTGTACATCAGCCACCTCCATCCGGACCACTTCAGCGACCTGTACCCGCTCCTCCTGCAGCGCACGAAGTTCGCGCCGCTGACCGTGCACGCGCCGCCCGGAGCGAAGGCGAAGCTCGACAAGTGGTTCGACCTGCTGAGCAGCAATCCCGGCGTGTACCGCAGCGCGCTCGACCTGCGCGAGTACGAGCCGGACGCGCCCATCAAGGCCGGCCCGTTCCGCGTCACGCCGCGCGCCATGGAGCACAACGTGCCCAGCTTCGGCTGCACCGTCGAGGCGGCGCGGCGCACCCTGGCCTACAGCAGCGACACCCGGCTCTGCCCGCAGCTCGCGGACCTGGCGCGCGACGCGCAGCTCTTCCTGTGCGAAGCGACGCTCCAGGAGGGCGTGGGGGACGCGGAGTTCAACCGCCGCCAGCTCCACGCGCACCTCACCGCGGCCCAGGCCGGGCAGGTGGCGGCGAAGGCGAACTGCCGGGCGCTGGCCCTGACGCACATCATGTACTACCTCGACGCCGGGCTGAGCGTGGCGCAGGCGCAGAAGGAGTGCCTGTGCCCGGTCACGGCGGCGAAGGAGCACGCCGGGCTGCGCGTGTGAACCCGGCGTCCGGGAGCCAGGGGCGCGTCGCGTCCGGGGGCCCACGCGGCGGTGCCCGCGCCGGATGGGGCAAGGGCGCGCCTCCGCTCAGGGCTTCCAGCGGTACGCGGCGTTGTAACTGCCGGGCACGCCGACGCTGAGCGTGTACACCTCGCGATGCCCGTCGAGGTCCGCGTCGCCCGCGGCCACGGCCAGGCCGTAGGTGCCGGCGCCGCCCAGGTCGTCGAGATGCCAGGAGCCGTCGAAGCGCATGCGGTACAGGTGCCCGTTGGCCCAGGCGATGACGTACGCCTCCTGGTTGCCGTCGCCGTCCACGTCCTGGAACGTGACGTCGGCCAGGGCGACGTTCGTCGTCGTGCCCGCCAGCTCGCGCACCCACGTGTCGTGCATGACGTAGCGATGCATCTCCACGCCGGCGACCGCGTACACCTCGAGCTTGCCGGGTGAGGACGGCCTTCTGCCACGTCCCGTTGACGAAGCTGATCCTGTAGATCTTGCCCGGCTGGCCGGGCGGCGGGTTGGGCCCGTTCTCGGTCGGCGTGCGTTTCAGGGCGTAGACCTCGCGCTGGCCGTCGTTGTCCGCGTCGCCGACGGTGACGCTCACCACGTCGTCGCCCGGCTGCGAGCCGAGGGTGGCGATGGGGCCGCGGCGCAGCCACTCCGTGCCGTTCCAGGCGAAGCGCCACACGTGCCCGTCGTCGTCGCCGGCGACGACGTCCGCGAGGCCATCGCGGTTCGCGTCGCCCACGGCCACGCTGAGGATCTCGTCGCTGCCGGCCGTGCCGACGAGGTTCTTCACCCAGGCACCGCTCTCCAGCCGCACCTGCCACAGGTCGTGCGCGGGCGCGTACACGTCCGCCTTGCCGTCGCGGTCCCCGTCGCCCACGGCGATGTCCCAACCGTTCCACTGCTGGAAGCGGGAGACCTCGGTCGTGGTCCACGCCGCCGCGGCGATGGGGCTCGCGAGCATGATGGCGGCGAGGCTCAAGGGCAGGGCGATGCGGGGCGCGAAGCTGCGGGCCATGGAGGAGGCTCCGGGCGCGCGCACGCCTCAACTTCTCTGGTGGAACGCTACGACTGAATGGTCAGCCAGGCCGGTCGCGTGCTCCCCCCATCGCTTGCCCTCCTCGCCGCGCCAACAAGGTCCCATCGCCCGTCGAGAGGGGGGCTGTGGGGGGAACCGAGGCGCCGCCCGCGCGAAGCCGGGGGGCGGGCATGCGGACAGCGTGCCGCAGAAGCTCCAGCGCCTGCCGCAGAGTTCGCGCCCTCCATCGTGAGCCTGGCGTTCGTCGCGCGGCGAGCGTTTGTCTTTCGGGGTGCGGCACGCGCAACGCCCACGGGGTGCTCGCGCCGCAGAAATGCAGCATGACGTCGCCGCGGCGGGTGGCGAGCCGAACCACCCGCCGGGCGTGGACCGCCTACTGGTTCTCCGTGTCCTTCCGCTGCTGGCCCTTCCCCTGCATGCCCTGCTGGCCTTGGCTCCCGCCTTGGCTGGACTGTCCGCCCTGGCCACCCTGGCTCTGCCCGCCCTGACCCTGCGAGCCGCCCTGCGAGCCGCCCTGCTGGCCGCCCTGCGAGCCGCCCTGCTGGCCGCCCTGCTGGCCGCCCTGCATGCCGCCGCCCCGCTGTCCACCC
>JAIVGT010000096.1 GCA_020201485.1 Halobacteriales archaeon | reverse complement strand
CGGCGAACTCCGAGGCGCTGATGCGCGCCCGGCCCAGGCCGTGGACCTCGTTCCACATTTTCTCCTTCGCCTGGGCATAGCCCTGCAGGTCGCGCGGCGGGAGGTGCACGCTGTGCAGGCGCGTGCCGTCCATGCGCACCTCGGGCGGGGCGGTCGGGTTCAGCGCGACCCAGCTCGCCTCCTTCCACGCCCCGCGCGCCCGCGCCGTGCGCAGCAGGTCGCGCAGCATGACGGGCACGCCGCCCGTGGTCCACTGGAAGTCCACGCCCGGCTGCAGCTCGGCCAGGTCCGCCGGGTTGCCCAGCTCCGGGTAGCGCCCGGCCAGCTCCTCCAAGCCGGCCAGGAACCGGACCGGCGGGGTCTGGCTCGCGAGGCACACGCGGAGCGGCACGCGCCGCCCTTGCCTGCCTGGCGGAAAAAGCCGGCGGGACAGGGCGCGTGGACGAAACTTGCGGACGATGCTCACTTCAGCGGCGCAGCGCGGGGAGCGTCGTGGGGCCGGCGCGGAGCGGGGGCGCGACGGTCTGCGCGCTCGTCAGGCGGATGCCGGCCTGGGCGCACGCGGCGTGCAGCGCGGCGAGGTACTGGTGCGTGACCAAGCTCATGTCGACGAAGTGCTGCACGCGCAGCATGACCGTGCCCTGCACGGCGTCGCCCACCTGCGTCACGCGGAAGAACGGCTCGTAGCCGCGCGCGCCACCCGGGGAGCTCGCCAGCACCTCCTTCGCCGTTGCCAGGGCCACGCGCTCGAAGCCGGCCAGGTCCGCCTCGCGCGGCAGGATGACGGTGATGGGCGCGTTCATCCAGCCCGCGGGCAGGTCGTAGTTCTTCACGATGCCCATCGTGATGCGGCTGTTCGGCACGATGAACACGTTGTTGCTCAGCTCCCGGATGCGCACGCTGCGCCAGCCCAGCTCCAGCACGAAGCCCTTCACCGTCGTGCCGTCCAGCTCCACGTAGTCCCCCTCGCGCAGCGGCCGGTCGAGGGCGATGTACACGCCGGCGAAGAAGTTGCTCAGCGTGTCCTGCAGCGCCAGCGCGACGGCCAAGCCGCCGATGCCGAACGCGCCGAGGATGGGCGTGATGGTCACGCCGGCGATGGCCATGACGTAGGCCAGCGCCAGCGCGTACAGGACGATGCGCACGAGCAGCTTCAAGATGCCCGCCTGGGCCTCGAAGCTCGGCTTGCGCTCCTGCTCGTGGGCGATGAGGACGAGCGCCACTTTCACCAGCGTGTGCGCGAACGTGACGGCGAACAGCGCCGGCACGCCGATGGCGAGGACGGGCAGCCATTCCGGCGGGGCCCAGCCGAAGGCGACCTCGCCCCACAGGCCGGCGAGCAGGAGCCAGAGGAAGAGGGGCACGCGCACGGCGTGCAGGAGGGCCGCGCGCAGCGCCTCGTCCTTGCGCTTCGCCCACGCCGCGAGCAACCGGTCGCCGAGCGTGGCGATGCCGAAGCTGAGGGCGACCCACAGGACGTAGAGCAGGCCGGCGCGGAGCGGCGTGAACGGCCCCCCGGGAAGGTCGAGCGCGAGCACCGGGCGCGGGCAAGGCGTCCCGGGCCATGAGCCTGACGCCTAGACCGCCGGGGGCTGGCGCACGCCGAGCATCGCGAGCTGCGCCTCCCGCCCCGCTTCCCACAGGGCGCGCTCCGCCGCTTTGGGCGATAGCAAAAGGCCAGGCTTCACCTTCGCCACGACCTGCACGCCGAGCCTGTGGTGCAGGAGCTTCACGTAGCTCCGCGCGCCGGCGCCGTGCGCGGCGAAGTCGTGGGCCAGCGCGGGATGGATGGTGAACCCCCGCCGCCGGAGCGCGTCCTCCATGCGCCGCTGGAAGCCGTCGAGGGGCGCGTCGCAGTCGAAGACCCAGGCCGCGCGCAGCAACGCGGCGACACGGCGCGGCCCCTGCCTAAGGCTTGCGACCGACCACGGAGCGGGACGCGACCCGCGCCGCAGGCTTTCAAGCCCCGCGCCGCCATGCCGGGGCGTGGCCCTCGAGGACACGCTGCAGGCCGTGCCCTGGCCCATCATCCTCGCCGGGGTGAGCATTCTCGTCGTGGTCCTGCTCTTCCGCCGCCGCTTCGACGTGTTCAAGGGCATCGGCCTGAGCAAGCCGGAGCTGGCCATCCTCTGCCTCGGCCCCATCGCCGGCAGCGCGGTGAACATCCCCGTCTCGCAGACGGGCAGCGGCATCCTCGCCGTGAACCTGGGCGGGGCCATCGTGCCCATCCTCATGGTCGCGCTCTGGGTGCGCCGCGCCCGCCTCGACCCGCTCCTTGCGCTCGGCGGCACGCTCGTCGTCAGCGTGGTCGCGAAGCTCATCGTGGCCTACGACCCGCAGCAGGGCATCTACACGACCTTCCCCCTGCTCTTCGCGCCCAGCCTCGTCGCCCTCGCCTACGCCATGGCGCTCAGCGTGACGAAGCCGCTCCGCGCCGTGCCCCTGGCCTACACCGCGGGCAGCATGGGCTCCCTCCTCGGCGCGGACCTGTACAACACCGGCCCCATCCTGGAGAACCTGGGCAAGGCCACGGAGCCGAGCGTCGTGAGCATCGGAGGCGCGGGCGTGTTCGACATGGTGTACCTCGCCGGCATGGTCGCCATGGCCGCGGCGGTGCTCCTCGTCGCCGCCATGCTGCCCCGCGGCCGCGACGCGGCGAGCCCGCTCACCTATCCCGCGAAGCCGTTCAGCATCCCCGATGCGCGCATCGTGTGGCAGCGCTTCCTCCTCCTGCGCGAGCCGGGGCCGCGCGACCGCGCCCGCGCCGCGCTGGCCCTGAGCGACCTGCACCTGCTGCGCCACGACTACGGGCCGAGCCTGCGCCACAGCTTCCTTGCCGTGGACGAGCTCCTGCGCGGCGCGCCCGGCCTGCTCGCCACGGTGCGCGTCGCGGCGCCCCGCGCCCTGCTGCACGACCTCGACGCCCTCTGGCTGGCCCACCTCGAGGCGGAGCGCGGCCCGCCCGACCGCGTCACCGCCGGCAACGCGAACCGCGCGGCGAAGCTCCTCGTCGCGGCGCTGGAGCCGCCGTCGGGCTTGGCCGTGCAGCTCGACCTCGCCGGGGAAGCGGAGCGGGTGGCGGGATGAGCGCCCCGCCCGCGACGTTCCAGCCCGTGCCCCCCTTGCCGCGCCAGCTCCCGCCGCGCGGCTTCACCTTCCAGGTCCCGCCGCCCGTCACCGCGAGCCTCGGCCGGCGCGCCGTGGCGTACGTCCTCGACTTCACCATGCTCGCCGTGCTCCTCGCCGTGCTCACCGTCGGGGCGGCGGTGGCGCGCCTGCTCCAGCCGGGCGAGGTCACGCCCGAGGCGCTGGCGAACGCGCTGCTCCCCGTGCTCCTCCTTGCCGTGCCCATCTTCCTCCTCTACTTCACCGTGCTCGAAGGCGTGTGGGGCCGCACGCTGGGCAAGGGCGCGCTCGGCCTGCGCGTGCAGCGCATGGACGGCTTGCCCCCGACGCTCCTCGACAGCTTCGTGCGCAACCTGCTGCGCCTGCTCTGGGGCCCGAGCCTGCTCAACGTGGGCATCCTCGTGCTCGGGAACGTGGTCCTCATCCTCGCCGGCGGGGAGCCCGTCCTCGACGTGCTCGCCCTCGTCGCGCTCGCCTTCCTCGTCGTGGACCTGTGGCTCATCCACAGCACGGAGATGGAGCAGCGCCTGGGCGACCTGGCCGCCGGGACCATCGTGGTCCAAGCCTGACGGAGATGGTCCGCGAAGAAGCCTTAAGGCCCGCTACGCGCGTGCGCGGCTCGGTCCGCATGCTCCGCATCCCGCTCGCCCTCGCCGTGGTCGCCCTGCTCGCCCTGCCGCCGCTCGCCCAAGGCTCGGTCCATGGCGTCGACTGGGTCGCGACCGGCGTCGCCACCGACGGCTCCAACACGTTCCTCGCCGAGCTGAAGTGGAACGGCTGCTTCGGCTGCTTCTTCGGCCTGTACACGATGACGCTCACGCCGACCAGCGGGGGCGCCCCGGCCGCCACGCAGTTCAACGGCTACGAGAACGTCAACGAGCACACCGGCTTCAGCGGCAACTGGTTCTACGCCGAGATCTCCGGCTCGAGCGCCACGGCCGGCATCCAGTTCTCCCTGGCCGGCGAGCAGTTCGGATCGACCGTTCCCAACCCGACCCACATCCTGAGCAACGTGCTGAGCGGCACGTTCCAGGGGAAGAGCTTCACCGTGGCCACGCCGCCGAGCGCGTACACGATCGGCTGAGGCTCGCACCGTCCAGCGTCGCCGGTCGGCTCTGTCCCCCGCCCGTCCATCGCCGGGAAGATGGGCTGGCGAAGCGTTCGAGGAGCAGGCGCCCCTCCTTTCAAGACCTTTGTCACGGAACCCTTCAGGGACCTTGTGGGGAGCCCGTCGCAGGGCGCGACGGGGCAGCGGAAGCCGGGCCCGCTTCCGACGGCGCGCGGACTGGCGCGCTGATGCCGTCGCGCCGGGGACACGCTCAGTTCAACAGGAAGCTCACGCTGCTCGGCCAGTAGCCGCCGCCGTTCTCGCCGACGAGGGTCACGTCGTGCGCGCCGCCGCTCAGCAGAGGCAGGTCGGTGGGCAGGACGGTGATGCGGTACGCGGGGATCTGGCCGACGCCGGTGTGCACGCCGGCGAGGTCCGCGACCTGCTGCTC
>JAIVGT010000292.1 GCA_020201485.1 Halobacteriales archaeon | reverse complement strand
GGGCGAGCGCGAGCGCCACCTCGACCTGCACCATGGCCGCGCTGATGGGGTCGGTGACCACGAGCTCGACGCCGGGCGGCACGAACTGCTGGCTGAGCAGGCGGAACGTCTGCGCGGCGATGTTGTCCGTGAGGCTGGGGACGGGCAGCGTGACGCGCGCGCCCAGGACCTCGGTCGGCCGGAGCGCGAACGTGAACAGGACGAGCATGAGCACGCCGAGCACGAGGGCGACCACGCGCAGCCGCATCGCCAGCTCCTGCAGGTGCCCGAGCAGCCCCATGGGCTCGACCTGCCGGCCGCGCGCGGTGCGGGCGCGGTAGAGCGTGAGGGCGAGCACGATGCCGAGCATGCCGGCGAGGACGAGCAGCGGGCTGGGGCCGGTCTCCGGCGCGATGCGCAGCGCGACGTGCTCCCCGGCGCGGAACGGGCCGAGGGCCTGGTCCTGCAGCGGCTGGCCTTGGAGCGCCGCGGTCCAGCCCTCCGGCGCGGCCACGCGCACGTCGAGGCGGCGCGTGTCCATCGTCAGCGTGCGGTCCAGCGCCAGGCCAGCCGGGCCGCTCGGCACGACGTACAGCACTTGGAGGAACGCCGTGTGGTTCGCGTCCCCGAGCTGGCTGGCGTGGACGAGGAGCGTGCCGGGCGCGACCCATTCCCAGGGCACGGCGCTGCCGTCCACGAACGCCTGGACGTCTCGCGCGCCGGGCGGGAGCTGGAGCGTGGCCTCGGGGCCGGGGCCGAGGAGGAGCACGTCGTCCTTCACTTGCGCCTGCCCGTCGAGGATGCGCCAGGCCCAGGTGTGCTCCTCGGCGCTGGTCGCGAGGGCGGAGGGCGCGAGGAGGAGCAGGGCCGCGAGCGCACCGAGGGCCGACCGCACGCGCGCGCGATGCGCCTGCGAGGCATGAAGGTTCGCGGCTCAGGGCAGGCTGGGGAGGTGGAGCGCGCCCCAGTAGTGCTTGGCGATGAGGGCGTAGCCCAGCCCGACCATGCCCAGGCTCATGAGCCAGAGGTAGTGGAAGGCCTTCGCGCGCCGCTCCGGGTCCAGGACGATGCCCTCGACCCAGGCGGAGAGGCCCACGGCGCGGCGATGCGCGGGGCGCGCAAAAGCCTTGCGGCCTCAGAGCTCGACGGCGAACGTGCAGTAGGCGTTGCCCAGGCCGGTGCAGTCGATCTCGCGAGCCAGGACGGGCTGGCCGAGCATGGCGCTCAACGCGCCTTCGAGGAAGCCCGCGACGTGCGCGCAGCGCTTGCCGGACACGCCCATGCCGAGCGGCTGCTCCACGCGCAGCACGAAGGGGGCGGCGCTCAGGACGTTGAGCCCGCCGAGGCCGCATTGCTCGAGCAGGGGGGCGAGGGCGTGGACCGCATCGCGGCGCGCCATGGCCATGCTCGCCGGCTGCGGCATGAGCTGGCGGCCGGCCAAGGCCTCGCCCAAGGCGCGGCCCATCCGGCGGCCGAGCTGCTCGTGGTCGAGGCCGGCCGTGCGTGCCTGGTCGCCCACCTGGCTGAGGAGGCGCATCAGCTCGCGCGCCGACCCTGCGTGGCCTGGGGCGGGGTCGAGCCGGGCGACGTGCACCTGAAAGACTTCCCGGCCCTGCCGGGGCTCGCTGGCGATGGCGATGCGGTAGCGCTGCGCGTCGAACTGCCGGGCGAAGCGTTCTGCCTCCTCCCGGCTCGGGAAGTACGCGCGCGTGTCCGCCAACCTAGGGTCCTCCTGGGTGCCCACTTCTGCGGAGTAGATTTCACCCCTTGGGTATATGGGTTTTCTCAGCAACGTCTCTCCCTGCTTGCTTCCTAGCGCCCTGAATGGCGGGCCGGGGTTGAGACTTGCTTATCAACCGGACGCGCTTCCCCTGCGTGCGCGGCAACCCGTTCGGATGGGACAGCGAGGCCTCCCGCAAGCCGGGGGGCGATGCCGGCCCTGCGCCGCGCTGGCTCACCTACCGCTGCGCGGGCTGCGGCAAGCGCAGCTACAGCGGCTACACCGCGACCGCCCTGGAGCGCGTCCTGGCCGCGAGCCCCATCCGGCCCGACCTGTTCTGCGCGGAGTGCAGCACCGACACGCCCCTCGACCGCGCCGAGCTGCGGTTCGGCGACGACGATGCGCCCTACGCCCTGCCGGCGAAGTCCACCTGAAGCGGGCGGCGAGCTTGTAAGCCGGCGCGCCGCGCTCGCTCCGCATGGAGCGCAAGCCCACGCCGCGCCCGGGCTACGACGAGTATTTCATGGGCATGGCGCGGCTCAGCGACTCCCGCTCCACGTGCTTCCGCCGCCAGGTGGGCGCGGTCATCGTGCGGGAGAAGCACGTCATCGCCACCGGCTACAACGGCAACCCGAAAGGCTTCGCCCATTGCGAGGACATCGGCTGCATCCGCGAGGAGCTGGAGGTGCCGAGCGGCCAGAACCACGAATTGTGCACCGGCCTGCACGCCGAGCAGAACGCGCTCCTCCAAGCGGCGCGCTTCGGCAGCGCGGTCGAAGGCAGCACGATGTACACCACGGTGTTTCCCTGCGTCATCTGCGTGAAGATGATGGTGAACGCCGGCATCAAGGAGGTCGTGTACGACGAGGGGTACCCGGACGCCCTCGGCGCTTGGATGCTCGCGCAATCCGCATTGACCGTGCGCCGCTTCGGCAGCGCCGAGCCCGTGCCCCTCCCCGCGGGCAAGAGCTTGGACCAGCTCGCCGCCGAGCTCAAGCCGCAGCTGCCCTGGTTCAAAGGCAACGCCACCCTGAGAGCGTAGTCGATGCAGCGGTGGCGGCAACGACACCGCGGAGAGGGCTTGCAGGAGACCCGAAGAAGGGTCTGGGACACGTCCTCGCCCGCAGGACCACGCACGGCCCGGGGACACACCCTCCTATACCACATCGCGCAGGAAAGGCAGACAACGGGTGTTGCCATGGTCCGTCTCGGCGATCGTATGGTGAGCGTGCGGGAGCATCCCGCGGCAGGGTTCCGGTTGCAAGCGCCTGTCGGCCAGGTGCTGGGCGAGCCTCGGTTCCGATGGAACGAGCAGGACGACGTGTGGCTGTACCGCGTGGACCTCGTCGACAGCGAGGGCCGCGAGGTGGGGCGTGGGTGGAGCGGCATGCACGAGCTGCCGTTGGCCTGGCTCCGCGCGGCGGACGGGGATCCGCCCGAGCTCATGGTCGGCGGGCGCTACCGCTGGCGCGTCTATGCTTACAGGGGGCCCCCGACCGAGGATCCGGCCGCGGCCAGCGGCATGGGCGAGTTCGTGTTCCTCGGCCCGTGAGGGCCGAGCGTGAGAACGAGCGGGGCGGCGGGGCGGCCGCCCCATTCGGGGGGTTGGGGGTCGGAGACCGGCGGTCAGCCGGTGCATCGGCTCAGGACCAACGCACGCGGCCCTCCTTCCGGTCGAGGAGGGGCAGGAGCACGAGCAGGAGCAAGCCCAGTGGGAACAGGACCACTCCGAGCAGGACCATCGTTCGGGAGACGGGCAGCGGGAACCACCAACCGAACCTGGGTCCGGAGGAGGCATGAGGGTTTTGGTTGGGCCCGTGAACTGACAAAAGCCGGCCCACGTCCCCTCGTCACCAGGCCGGAACGCCCGTCAGGATGCGCGCAGGCGTGCACCCCACAGTTCCGCGCCCGGCACCTCCGGCTCCGCGCCCGGCTCGCCGGCCAAGACCGTGACGAGCAGCGCCTGCCGCATCCACAAGCTCCGCGCCCCGACGTCGGGGCCGATGAGGACCGCCATGCCCCCGCCTCCCACTGCCGGGGGCATGCGGTTTGAGGTCGCCGGCTCGAAGCCTCCCAACTCCGCAGCCGGCGGTCAATGGTCAGACGACGCAGCCCTGGGGCGCGGGCCCCGGGTGGGAGGCGTCGCGGGCGGCACCGGCGGCGTCGCAACCGCAGGGCATGGCCATCACTCCAGCAGGAGCGGGGCGTTCGCCATTTCCGGGGGCAGGGCTTCCGCCCCGGCCGACTTCAGCGAGACGCCGTGGACACCCGCCTCGGCGAGCGCGCCCACCAGGGAGGCGCTGAACATGAACGGGCTCAGGTCCTTCGCGAACCGGGGTGCGGTGATGACGGCCATTCTTCTCGGCCCAGGTTCGGCCGGTCCCCTTAAGGGCGTTTGTTTGCACGCCGTGAAAGGTCCGGGGGCCGCTGGGTGCGGGGTTCAAGGCGGGCTCATACGAGGCCCCGAACCGGTCCCAGAAACCCCCGGTTTTCCTCGGGAAACCGGTCAGCGCGCCACGGGCACCGGCGCTTCGAGCTGCGCCTCGGCCTCGGCCGCCTCGCCCTTCGCCTTGATCTTCTTCAGGCGGAAGATGTTCTCGCGCTCCATCTCCTCGAGGCGGAACACGATGAAGTTCCGCGTCTCGACGAGGTCGGGGATGACCTTGAACTCGAGCGCGTTCACGCGGCGCTTCGTCTTCTCGATCTCCGCGAGCAGGCGCTTCATCGAGGTCTCGACCTCGGCGGCGGTGATGCTCGTCGCGACGAGGTTCTCGAACGCCTTGGCCGCCTCGTCGATGTGCGCGCTCGTGCCGATGACGCCGTAGCCGCGCTGGTCGAGCCGCGCGCGCACGGAGCTGCCCTCGACCTTGGGCACCACGACGCCCATGAGGTTGCGGCGCTTCACGTCGATGCGCGGCGTGTTGAGCAGGGCC
Source organism: Halobacteriales archaeon (assembly GCA_020201485.1). Taxonomy (GTDB): domain Archaea; phylum Thermoplasmatota; class SW-10-69-26; order JACQPN01; family JAIVGT01; genus JAIVGT01. Next base: position 4 of record JAIVGT010000292.1, on the reverse strand, counting down.
ATGC
>JAIVGT010000291.1 GCA_020201485.1 Halobacteriales archaeon | reverse complement strand
TCCACGGCGCGCGCGTTGCCCGTGGGCTGCACCCCTTCGCGCGCCGCCGTGCCGCGCGAGTGCAGCCAGGAGCCGAGCTTGCCCCGGTCGAGCACGACCACGCGCTGCGCCGCCACGCCCTCTTCGTCGAACGGGACCTCGACGCCCGCGCCCGGCTCGGCCAGCCCTTCGTCCACGACCGTCGCGTGCTGCGAGCCGAGCTGCTCGCCCGTGCGGCCCTGGAGCAGGCTGTACCCGGAGCGCACGACGTCGCCTTCCGTCAGGTGCCCGAAGCTCTCGTGCGCCAGGATGCCGCCGAGCGCCGGGTCCACGATGGCGGGCGTGGGTCCGGCGGGGGCCTTGCGCGCGCGCATGGCGTCCAGGCAGCGCTCGGCTGCGAGCTTGCCGAGCGCTTCCGGCGACTTCTCGCCGTCGTACGCCTCAAGGCCGAGCGCGCCCCCGACGCTCGCCTTGTCCCCGTGCACCTGCCCAGCCTCGCGCACGCTCACCACGACCTGGATGCTGCTCAGCACGAGCTCGGCCGAGGCCTGGACGCCGTCCGCGGTGCGCAGATGGCGCTCCCCCTGCCAGTCGCCCCATTGGCACGCGACCGTGCCTTCCCGCCCGAGCCGGTCGCGCCCCGCGCGCTCCGCCCGGCGCAGCAAGTCCAGCCGCTCCGCGATGGGCACGTCGCGCGGCCAGCGCCGCGCGCGGCTGCGGAAGCTGAGCCTGCCGGGGGCGACGCGCGCGGGTTCGGGCAGCGGCTCGTGCAGCGCGCGCGCGTGGGCCCGCGCGACCTCGGCGGCGCGGTGCACGGCCTCCTCGGCCGCCTCGCCCGTCATCGTGTTCGTGAAGCGGTAGCCCGAAGCTCCGTGCGCCGCCAGCCGCGCGCCCAGCCCCTCCGTCGCGACCTGCCGGGCCTCGGCGACGGTCCCGTTCTGCAGGGCGAGCGTGGTGCGCACCCCGCGCTCCGTGCGGACCTCCCAATGCAGCCCGCTCGCGTCGGCGGCGCGGGCGGCGCGGTCGAGGAGCGCCCAGGGGTCCATGGCGGGGGCGAACGGAGCCCAGGCTCAAAGCCTTGGCTAGCGGGGGCGATGGGCGTCCCGCGGCACGCGCTTCAAGGCACGGGCGCGCGTTGCGCCTCCGATGCTGGCGCTCGACGCGCGGGCCCTGTCGAAGGCCTACGGCAAGGTCCACGCCGTGCAGGACGTCACCTTCACCATCGCCGAGGGCGAGACCTTCGGCCTGCTCGGCCCGAACGGCGCGGGCAAGACCACGACGGTCGCCATGCTCACCACCCTCCTCGCCCCGAGCGCGGGCAGCGCGCGCATCGCCGGGCACGACGTCGTCGCCGAGCCGCACGAGGTGCGCACCCGCATCGGCGTCGTGTTCCAGGGTCCGAGCCTCGACGCGCAACTCTCCGCGCGCCAGCACCTGCGCTTCCACGCGCGCTTGTACCACATGCCGCGCGACCGCGCGTTGGCCCGCACGGACGAGCTCCTGCGCCTGGTCGAGCTCGAGCAGCGCGCGGACGAGCGCGTCTCGCGGCTGAGCGGCGGCATGCGGCGGCGCGTGGAGATCGCGCGCGCCCTCATGCATCGCCCCAAGGTCCTGTTCCTCGACGAGCCCACGGTCGGCCTCGACCCGCAGGCGCGCCGGCACGTGTGGGACATGCTGGAGCGGCTGCAGCGCGAGGAGGGGACCGCGGTCCTGCTCACCACGCACCACATGGAGGAGGCGGAGCGGCTGGCGCGGCGCGTCGGCATCATGGACCACGGCAAGCTGCTCGATGTCGCGGAGCCGGCCGGGCTGAAGGCCGCGCTCGGGGCGGAGGTCGTGCACTTGCGCGTGGCCGCCGGGCAGAAGGCGCTGGCCGCGGCGCTCGCGCGCCTGCAGGGCAAGCAGGGCATCGGGGCCGCGGTGTGGCGCGGCGACACGGCCGAGGTGCCGGTCGCTGCCGCGGACGCTGCCGTGCCGGCCCTGCTCGAGGTCGTGGCGACGAGCGGCGCCCGCCTGGCGAGCTTCGAGGTGCGCCGGCCGAGCCTGGAGGACGTGTTCATCGCGCGCACCGGCCGCGCCCTGAGGGATGCGCCATGAGCGACGCGCTGGCCGTGTGCGAGCTGGAGCTGACCCGCACCTGGCAGAGCCGGGCCGCGGTGCTCGCTGCGTTCATCACGCCCTTGGCCTGGCTGCTGCTGTTCGGCCTCGCCTTCGACCAGGGGCTGGGCGTGCGCGTCGGGGCCATCGGCTACATGGCCTTCATCTCGCCCGGCCTCGTCGCCATGCTCGGCACGTTCAGCTCCCTCGGGTCCGGCCAAGGCATCGGCCGCGACCGCGACACCGGCTTCCTGAAGGAGATGCTCGTCGCGCCCGTGAGCCGGCTCAGCCTCGTCGCCGGGCGCGGCATGAGCGTTGCGCTGCTCGCGCTCGGCCAGGCGCTGCTCGTGCTCGTCCTGGTGGCGCTCGTGGGCGGCGGCTTGCCGTTGCCCTACGGCGCGCTCAGCGTGCTCGGCGCGGCGGCCGTGCTCGGCCTGCTGTGCATGGGCTTCCTCGGCGCGGGGCTGGCCATCGCCGTGCGCAGCCCGAACGCCACCACGTATCAGGCCACCATCGGCGTGCTCACGCTGCCCATGTTCTTCCTGAGCGGCGCGCTCGTGCCCATCAGCAAGATGCCCGCGGCGCTGCAAGCAGCGGCCTACGTGAACCCGATGGCGTACGGCATCGACGCCCTGCGCACGCTGCTCCTCGGCGAGGCGTATTCCGCGTTCCCGCTGCCGCTGGCCGTGCTCGCGCTCTGCGGCTTCGCCCTGTTCACGCTTGGGTTCGGAGCGCGCAACCTCACCGCGAAGGCGTGAGATCGGCGAGCAGCACCTCGCGCGTCGGACGCGAAGGGGCGATGCCGCCATCGGCCAGGCCCGCGGCGCGCAGGGCGTGCACGACCGGTTGCAGCGCGGCGGCGAACATCAGCGCCTGGAACGCCGCCCCGGGAAGGTTGAAGAGCAATCCGCCCACGACGAGCGGGAGGAGGAGCGGACCCGCCGACGCGCCCTGGGGGAGCGCGGCGAACAGCAGCCAGCCGCTCGCGTCGGCCGCGACGCTGAACGCGAGCTGCAGCGTGATGCCGAGGAGGGCGGCGGCGAGGGCCTGCGGGAGCGTCCGGCGCGCGCCGGGGAAACCGGTCGTGCGCAGCCAGCCGCACAGCGCGCCCAGCAGGCCCACCGCCAGCGCGCCGCTGAGGGCTCCGGGCGTCGGGCCGCCGAGCATCGCGCTCGTCACGAGCATCGCGAGCAGGCCGACGAGCGCGCCGGTGCGCGCGCCGAACGCCAGGCCGGCGACGGCGACGACGAGGAAGGTGAGCGAGACGTTCGGCAGCGCGAAGAGCAGGAGGCGCGCCGCGGCGGCGAGCGCGGTGAGTGCGATGACGGTGCCCAGCCTCACGGGAACACCGCCCGGAGGATGGCGAGCGCGCCGAGCGCGAGGCCGGCGAGCGCGGCGGCGACGTGGGACCAGGGCAGGGCGCTGCGCCGCGGCGGGGTGCGCGGGCCGGAGCCGAAGGCGCTCGCCTGCAGGGCCTCGTCCACCGCCTGCCCGCGCCGCACGCTGAGCACGAACAGGGGCACGAGGAGGGACGCGCCCCGCATCGCGCCGCGCGCCCCCGGGCCCGGCTCCAGACCGCGCATCGCCATCGCCTCGCGCACGCGCGACCAGTCCTGCGCTGCGAGCGGGGCGAAGCGCATCGTGCCCGCGACGAGGACGGCGACCCGCGGCCAGCGATGGAGGAGGCGCAGCGCGTCACGCGCGGCGGCCGTGCGCAGCAGCCACAGGCCGAGCGCGAGGGCGGCGAGCGCGCGCAGCGCGAAGGCCAGGCCCATGAGCAGGCCGTCGGTGTGGAGCACGAGCGGGCCGAGGGCGGCGAGCGGGACGCTCCCGAGCAGGACGCCGTCGAGCAGCGCGAAGGGCACGAGGCCGAGGGCTGCCCATCCCAGCGGTCGTTGCGCGCGCGCCAGGCCGCTCGCGAGGAGCAGGCCTTCCGCGGCAAGGAACGCGAGCGCGGCGACCGCGAGGCCGCCGAGCATGCCCGCGACGAGCAGGCCGAGGGCGAGCGCGAGCTTGGCGCGCAGGTCGAGCGTCATGCGGGCACCTTCCTGGCGCGCGCGAGCTTGCCGTCGCGGAGCTGCACGACCTCGTCGGCCAGCGGCAGGAGCGCCTCGTCGTGCGTGGCGATGAGCACCGCGCCCTGCATGCGCACCGGCTCCAACGCCGCCGCGAGGAGCGTCACGCCCTGCGCGTCCATGCCGACCGTCGGCTCGTCGAGCAGCAGGATGCGCGGCCCATGGGCCAGGGCGCAGGCGAGCGCGAGGCGTTGCCGCTCGCCGCCCGACAGCGACAGGGGATGCCGGTCCAGCGATGCCGCCAGGCCGAGGTGCCGCGCGAGGCCTTCGAGGGCGAGCGGGTCGGCCCTCCCGCGCAGGTGCCGGGGGCCGAGGGAGAGCTCCTCGCGCGCGCTCGCGCACACGAACATGTCCTCGGCGTGCTGCCCGACGAAGCCGACCTCGCGCGCGAGCTTCGGCCGCGGCGTGCGCATCGGGTCGAGCCCGGCGACGAGGACGGGGCCGCTGGTCCGGGGCGCGAGGCCGGCGAGCGCGCGCAGCAACGTGCTCTTGCC
>JAIVGT010000095.1 GCA_020201485.1 Halobacteriales archaeon | reverse complement strand
GTGCAGCCGCTCGGGATGCCGCTCGCCGTGTAGTTGATGAACTTCACCAAGTAGGGCAGGTCGTACGTGTAGGCGATGCCGCTCACGCGGCTCTCGATGAAATGCGCCACCGCGTCCTGGGCGCGGATCTCCGCCTCGCCCGTGATGTTCTGCGACGGGTTCGCCACCTCCAGGTACAGCGACTCGATGCTGCGGAAGCCCGGCACCTCGGGCAGGGTGCGCGTGTTCGCCGCCGTGCTCGGATGGTCGTTCGGGAGCAGGTCGTAGTCGGCGCTGCGCACGTAGATCTGCGCCAGGCCGCCGGCCATGAGGATGGTGACGACGAAGAAGATGAGGAGCACGGTCTTGGGGAAGCGGGCGCTGGCGCGGGTCACCGCGGCCACGCCGGAGCCGAACGCCTCCTCGATGCGGTTGTGCTGCGGCGGCGCCACGGCGCGCGAGCCGCTTGCTGCGCCATAAAGGCTCGGTGGGCGTGGCCGAGCGCCGGCGCGGCCAAGGGTTTTGCGCCGGCCGGCGATGACGGCGCGTGGCCGAGCCCGCGGAGCCGGTGTTCGAGTTCTTCGCGCCCTTCGCCCACGTCCCCGGCCGCTTCGAGTGGTGCCGGGTGCGCAGCCCGACGCACGGCGTCTTCGACCTGTTCATCCAGCTCGGCGCGAGGCACGAGCGTGCCCGCGGACGTGTGGCACGCGAGCCACGCCGGGGCGCGCTTCCTGGAGGAGCGCTATCCGGAGTGCCGCGCGCACGCGGCGGAGGAGCTGCGCATCGACGAGCGCGACGGCGGCCGGACGGTCATCGGCGTGCTGCGCAGCGCGGACGGGCCGGTGCGCGAGGCAGCCATGCGCTTCACCGCGCCCGAGGGCATCCCGGAGCAGGTGCCCTACGGAGGCGACGGAAAGCCGGTGTGGGGCTCGCGCTTCACGTGCGCCGGCGTGGACCTGGACCTGGCGGCGCACGTGCAGGGCCGCGTCGTGCGCCCCGACGGCAGCGTGGAGCGTCTCGACGGAGCGCCGGGCGTCGTCACCTTGGGCAGCTACGGGCGCATCACGCCGCGGCGCACGCTCACGCTCTGAGCCCGTTCGCTCGCGCTGGGGAAAAGCTTTCAGCCCGGACCCTCGCTGCGGGTCCGTGGGCCCGAAGCGCATCCGCGACCCCATCCACGGCGACATCCTCCTCCCGGGCGAGGTGCTCGCGGCGCTCGACACGCCCGAGGTCCAGCGGCTGCGCCACATCCGCCAGCTCGGCACGGCGAACCTCGTCTACCCCGGCGCGAACCACACGCGCTTCGAGCACAGCCTGGGCGCGTCGCACCTGGGCGCGCTCGCCGCGCAGCACCTCGGCCTGCGCCGGGAGGAGGCGCTCGACCTGCAGCTCGCCTTGCTCCTGCACGACGTCGGCCACGGGCCGTTCTCGCACCTGTGCGAGCCGGCCATGCGCCGCACGCTCGGCGTCGGGCACAAGGACCTCAGCATCCAGCTCGTGCGCGGCGCGCTCCGGCAAGGCCTGGAGGACGCCGGGGCGGACGTGGAGCGCATCGCGAGCATGATCGACGGGCAGGGGGAGCTTGGCATGCTCGTGAGCGGCGACCTCGACCTCGACCGCATGGACTACCTCAGCCGGGACGCGCACTACACCGGCGTGCACATCGGCGTGGACCTGCAGCGCGTGCTGAAGGGCATGGCGCGGCGCTCCCCCCGCCTCGGCCTGCAGGAGGACGCGCGGCACCGCGGCGGCATCGTCCTCCACGAGGACAGCCTGCAATCGGCGGAGATCCTGCTGCTCGCGCGCTTCCTCATGTACACCACCGTGTACTACCATCACGCGGCGCGCGTCGCGGAGCGCATGGTGGCGCGCGGCATCGACCTCCTGCTCGAAGGCGAGGTCCAGCCACGGGACATGGTGCGCATGGACGATGGCGCGCTCCTGCACGCGATGCGCACGAGCCGCGGGTTCGCCCGCGACCTCGCCGGCATGCTCGACCGGCGCGCCTTGCTCAAGGGTGCCGCTGCGCTGACCGCGCGCGAGGCGGGCGAGGCGCGCGACCGGCTGCGGGACGCCAAGGCGTGCGCGCGCGCGGAGCGCGAGCTCGCCCAGGCAGCGGGATGCGACCCGCGGCTCGTCATCGTGGACCTGCCGGAGCTGCCCGTCCTCCCCGAAGTGCGCATGCCGGTGCTGGCGCGCGACGGCGGCCTGGCCCCGCTGAGCGAGCGCAGCACGCTGGTGAAGAGCCTGGGCACGGCGCAGCTCGACCACTGGCGCTTGCGCGTGTACGGCCCGGCGGAGGCGCGCGAGGCGCTGGCCCAGGCCGCGCCCAAGGTGGTGCTCGGATGACCGACGCGCCCGACCTGGTCACGGAAAGGCCCTTGAACGCCGAGACCCCGCGCAGCGCGCTCGCCGAGCGCCGCACGCCGAACGGCGCGTTCTTCGTGCGCGACCACTTCGACCGGCCGCGCCTCAACCACGAAACCTACGTGCTCGCCGTGACCGGCTGCGTGGAGCGCATGAAGGGCTGGACCCTGCCCCAGCTCGCCAAGCTCCCGCAGCACAAGGTCGAATCGGTGATGGAGTGCGCCGGGAACAGCCGGACGCGCATGGTGCCGAAGCCGGGCGGCGTGCCCTGGGGCGACCGGGCGGTGGCGTGCGCGCTCTGGGAGGGCCCGGCGCTGCGCGACGTGCTGCGTCCGGCCGGGCTGCAGCCCGAGGGCATCGAGGTCCTCGGCCGCGGCGCCGACCTGGGCATCGAGGGAGGAAGGCCCATGCACTTCGAGCGCAGCATCCCGACGCCGATGGCGCTGGGCGATGGGCCGATCCTCGCGCTGCGCATGAACGGCGAGCCGCTCCCGGAGACGCACGGCGCGCCCGTCCGCCTCCTCGTGCCCGGCTGGTACGGGGTGGCGAGCGTGAAGTGGCTCACCGAGCTGCGCCTCCTCGACCGGCCGTTCACCGGCTACTTCCAGAAGGAGCGCTACGTCTGGGACGACGGCAGCGTCGTCGGCCTGATGCGGCCGAAGAGCCTCATCCTCCAGCCCGCGGAAGGCGCGCACGTTCCGGCCGGCCTCGTGCAGGTCCACGGCAAGGCGTGGGGCGGCGAGGGCGGCATCGCCAGCGTCGAGGTGCGGCTCGACGACGGGCCGTGGCAGGAGGCGCAGGTGCGCGACGAGTCCGGCCCGTTCGGCTGGTGCGCGTGGAGCCATTCCGTGCAGCTGAGCCATGGGACGCACGCGCTCACCGCGCGCGCCCGCGACGCGAAGGGCACGGCGCAGCCCCTCGAGGCGGTCGTGAACAAGCACGGCTACGGCTACAACACCGCGCCGAGCGTGCGCGTCGTGGCCGGCCGCTGACGGCCCTCCCCGCGCCACCACAACGTTGAAGCGCAGCAAGCCCGTCGCCGCCGCGTGGCCGACCCCTCCTTCGCACCCGTCCCCGCGCCGGTCGGCGCGGAGGAGCTGCGCCGCATCGTGGGCCAGACGTTCCGCGTGTACGACCAGCAGGTGCAGGGCGATGCCGTGCTCTTCTTCGTTGACCGGCCGGTGGGCGACGTGGACAGCGCCTTCGCCCAAGTGCGCAAGGACCTGGCCGCGCACGACCGGCTCCCCGTCCTGAAGCACGCCGGGGGCGAGACGCAGCTCATCATCGTGCCCAAGCCGCCCCTCGTGCAGCGCAGCTTCGCCGTCCACCTCGCGCTCTACCTCGCGACGTGGGTCACGACCACCCTCGCCGGGGCCGAGGTGTACTTCCACTACCGCTACTGGGACCTGCTCCAGCCGCTGGGCAACGCCGACACCGGCCTGTTCCTGAGCGCCCTGTTCAGCCCGGACAACCTGCTCGGCGGCTTCGTCCTGTTCGCCCTGCCCCTGATGGCCACGCTCACCATCCACGAGATGGGCCACTTCGTCATCGCCAAGCGGCACGGCGTGGCGGCGAGCCTGCCCTTCTTCATCCCCCTCCCGCCCGTGTTCGCGTTGAACATCGGCACGATGGGCGCGTTCATCAGCATGCGCGAGCCCATCCCGGACCGGAAGGCCCTGCTCGACATCGGGGTCGCCGGGCCGCTCGCCGGCGTCCTCGTCGCCATCCCGGTCACGCTGCTCGGCCTGTGGTTCATGGCGGCGGAGCCGGTGCGCCTGCCCCCGGTCGAGGGCCTGGCCTACCTGGGCGCGCCGCTGCTCTACGATGCGCTCGCCACGCCCTTCCACCTCGACCCGAACCAGCTCATCCACCCCCTGGCCTTCGCCGGCTGGGTCGGCCTGCTCGTGACGGGCATCAACCTCCTGCCCGCGGGGCAGCTCGACGGCGGGCATGTGGCGCACGCCCTGCTCGGCGAGCGGTCGCGCTACCTCAGCTTCGCCGCCGTCGGCGTGCTCTTCGTCCTCGGCTTGGGCATCCCGCCCATCGGCAGCTTCCCCGGCTTCCCCGGGTACGGGGGGTGGCTCATCTTCGGCGTCCTCATCGCCTTCCTCGGGGTCCACCATCCCGCCCCGCTGAACGGCCTGAGCACGCTGGACAAGCCGCGCATCGTCCTCGGCTGGCTCGCCATGGCGGTGCTGGTCGTGTGCTTCACGCCGTTGCCCCTGAGCTGAGCGCGGCGGCCCGCCGGACGCTTGACGCTGGCTTTATGCGGCCCAGCCGCGCATGCAGCCCTGCGCATGACCCTCCTGGTGCTGTGCATCGAC
>JAIVGT010000290.1 GCA_020201485.1 Halobacteriales archaeon | reverse complement strand
GGTCTCGGCTCGGCTGCGCAGGAGCGCGTCCGCAGGCGGCATGCCGCCGGCGGCGAGCGCCGGGGCTTCCATCCACCGGCCGAGGAGCGCCACGAGCACGCCCGCGCCGCCGATGATGCCCGCGGCGGCGAAGATCTCCTGCATGAGCGGGTTCACGAAGCTGGCGAGCAGGGCGGGCAGGAGCACGACGGCCGGGACGAGCGCGAGGCGCACGCCGAGGTGGAGCGCGGTCAGGGCCACGCCCGGCCACGCCGTGGTCACCGCCCCGCCGCGCGCGAAGCGCATCGTCGGCCCCGCGGCGAAGGCCAGGAGGAACGCGAGCACGCCCCACCACGCCGCGCCCAGGCCCAGGCCGAGCAGCTTCGCCGCGAAGCCCTCGCCCGCGACCACCGACGCCGGCACGCTCACGAGGACGATGAGCCAGGCCGCGACCACGGCCACGCCCAGCCACATCGAAGCCAAGGCTGGTTCGCGGAGCAACGAAAAGAGTCCCCGGGCCGGAGGCGCATGCGCCACGGCCCGCGAAGAGGAACGGAAGCCAAAACCTTGCCGATGGGCAGGGCTCACTTCTTCTGCTGGGCCTTGCCGCTCGAGCAGTTCTTGCCCGAGCTGCACGACTTGCTGCTGTCGGTCGTGTCCTTCTTGCCGAACAACTTCTTCAGGAAGTCCATCTCAAACCCTCCGGTTGCGGTGCCCCGCCTTGGGCACGCCCGGGAACCGGGGTGCGCCGCGAGGGGCTTTCCCGGCCGGGGAAGCCGTTCCACCGATAAAAGACTGAGCTTCCCGGCCAACGGTGACACCGGCCAGGCTGCGCGGTCAGGTCAAGCGAGCGGGGCCAGGAAGCCCTCGCGGGCGAGACGCCGGAGGGTGGTCCTGGCCTTGCTGGCAGGCGCAGCGGCCTGGCGGGCGGCCAGGGCCGCGACCTGGGTCGAGGTGCGCTTGCCGTCCGCGGCGCGCAGCACGTGCCAGGCCAGGGCATCCACCTCGCCCGCCTCCACGCCGTGCGGGCCGTGGGCGATGGCGACGTGGCAGGGGCGCTCCGCGCCGTCGCTCAGGTCGTGCGCGAGGCGGAGCAGCTTCAGGCCGGGGGCGCGCCGCGGGCGCGCGCTGGGCCGGGCCGGCTTGGGCGACGCGGTGCGCGCGCGCAGGAGCGTGGCCTCGAAGAGCGCCGTGTCCGCGAGGAGCACGGAGACCTGCCCCTTGCGCGCAGCTTGCCTCGCCCAGCGGGCCACGCGCTCCGCCTCGGCGAGCGGGTCCTCGAGGGCGTAGGGGTGCGCGCGGAAGTAGCGGAGCACGCGGTTCTCCTCGTCGAGCCGCTCGCAGGTCTGCGGCAGGTCCGCGCGCAGCATGCCGCGCCGGTCGATCTCGCGGCGCGAGGCGAAGTAGCCCACGTCGCCCGCGTCGAGGGCGGCGAGGATGCGCGCCTCCTTGCCCTTGAGCCCGGCCTTCCGGGCGTGGGCCTTCGCGTCCTTGGCGAAGCTGCGGCGCGCCCGCTCCTCCATGAGCAGCGCGGCGAGCTCCTCCTGGAAGCGCTTCACGTCCATCAGCGGTACCTCTGCATGAGCGCGTCGGCCCGCCTCAGCTCCGCGCCCAGCTCGTCGAGCGGCTCGAACGTCTGGTCGCGCTCGATGAGCAGGGCCTTGACCGGCGCGGTGTCGAGGATGGTCTCGGTCATGGCCCAGACCTCCTCGTGGATGGGCGCGCCGTGCGTGTCCAGCAGCTTGCCATCTTCCCAGTCCGAGCCGGCGAGGTGGAGCTGCACGACGCGCTCCAGGGGGAAGGTGTCGAGGTATTTCCGCGGGTCGACGCCGAGGTTCACGGCGTTGTTGCGCAGGTTGTTCACGTCGAGGAGCACGCCGCACCCGGTGCGCTTCGTCAGCTCGCGGAAGAACTCCGGCTCCGTGTAGTCCTCGCCGCTGTAGCGGAAGTAGGCGCTGATGTTCTCCAGGAGGAACGGCTTGCCCAGGATGCGCTGGCTCTCCTTCACGTTCCGCTCCAGGACGCGCATCGTCTCGCGCGTGTAGGGCATGGGCGTGAGCTGGCCGATGTTCCGGTCGCCGACCTTCGTGAAGCACAGGTGGTCGCTCGTCCAGGGCGCGTCCAGGCGCTCGCTCACCTGGGCCATCTTGCGCAGGAACGGAGCGTCCGGGCCGGGGGCAGTCGCGACGCTCACGCTCACGCTGTGCGTCACGACCGGCTTGCGCGCCGCATGGTGGAGCAGGCGCTGGCGCGCCGCCACGCTCCCTTCGAGCACGTGCTCCGGCATGACCTCGAGGAAGCCGAGGTGCGCGTCGTGCTTGCGGAAGAACGCATGGAGGGCGCCGCGGTAGCCCAGGCCGGCGCCCATCCACGGAAGGTCGTGCGGCGAGAATCCCATCGGGCTCACTTCGTCTTCTTGTCCTTGGCGCTGCTGCAGGACTTCTCGCTGCTGCAGCTCTTGCCGCTGGAGCAAGACTTCGCGCTGCTGCAGCTCTTCGCGCTGTCGTCCTTCCTGCCGAACCATTTCTTCATGATGCCCATGGGGTCACGCTCCCGGTCCGGCCTCGCGGCCGAACGTTCGGTTGCAGCCGAACGATGGCCGCCGGCGGCATAAGCCTGCTGGCGGTGGGCGGGGAAGGCCGGGACCGGTCAAAAGGGTGCCTGCCGCGGGCCTGGGCCGGCTACCGCGCCCGCCACGTGACCCTGAAGGAGCAGCGCCGCTGCTTCGGCCCGCCGCACTCCTCCTCCACCCAGGCCGGCGTGCCGCTCCGCGTGGTGAGCGCGCCTTGGAGGAAGCCGCGGACGAGCGCGCAGCGCGGGCCGCCCGGGCGCGCGCCGTCGGCGTGCGCGAGCCTGAGGAGCGACGCATCGCCGCTGACCTTGACCACCGTGCCCAGGCCTTCGCGCCGCCACACCTCGCCCAGCTCGCGCAGCAAGGGCCCCGGCTCCTCGGCGGTCAGGCGCGCGGCGGCCAGCGTGCCGAGCCGCTCGCCGACCAGGCCGACCCAGCGCTGCTCCTCCGGCCGCATCGCCGGCAGCTGCTCGAACGCCTCCACGATGTTCGCCAGGGGCAGCGCGAGCGAGCCCTGGGAGCTCGTCACGTAGCTGCGCACCGCGTCGCGCAGGTCCTCGATGGGCACGCTGCTGTTGCCGATGCGCCGGCCGCTCAGGCGGTAGAGCTTGACGCGCGAGTCGTCGGCGTGCAGGCGCTCCTCGACGAGGCCGTGGTGCAGCAGGTCGCGCAGGTGCACGGCGCTCAAGGTGCTCTTCGCCTTGCCCGTCAGCCCGACGAGCTCGGTGAGCGTCTTGTCGCCGTCCTCCAGGGAGCGCAGGATGCGCTGCCGGACCGGGTTCGTGACCGCCTGGTAGCCCTTCGGGGTGCCGTAGATGGTGAACCCCTCGGCGGCCACGCCGCCCGATGGTGGGGCGGCCTTCTAAACGTTCCGGGGTGCCGGACCGTTCGGTCGGGGGCGCGGTCCGTTCGCATCGCCCGCAACGGTCCCTTCCGCCCCAGCCGCGCCCGGGCCGGAAACCTTCTTGGCCTCGCCGCGTCTGACCCGCTGCCCATGTCGCGCCTCGTCATGCTCGGCAGGCTGTGCCTGAAGTGGTGCGACGCCTGCGACCTCCCCATCCTGGAGGACGCGAAGTGCGGCCGCTGCCAGGGAGCGACGCACCCGGTCAAGCTCACCCCGCCCGGCGACATCCGCCCGGCCTTCGGCTACGACATCGAGCTCGTGCGCAGCACGGTGGACCAGCAGTACGGCGAGGGCTGCGGTCGGTTGCTCCTGCCCGACGGGCAGCTCGCGCTGCTGAACAAGGTGCCCGACCTGGACCGCATGGACGAGCTCATCGTCGGCGGGCAGGTCATCGGCGCCTTGCGCTTCGACACGGCGAAGCACGGCTGGACGTTCGTGCCCCGCGTCGCCGGCGCGATGCGCTTCGCGCGCGCCGCGAGCAAACGCTGGGTCATCGCCGACGACGGGGCCATCCCGAGCATCGTGAAGAGCAGCAACCTCATGGGCAAGGGCGTGCGCAGCGCCGACCTGGCCATCGTTCCCAACGACGAGGTCATCGTCCTGACCCCTGACCGGCGCGCGTTCGCCGTGGGCCGGGCGATGAAGAGCGGGCAGGAGCTCGCCCAGCTCCCGACCGGCGTGGGCGTGAAGGTGCGCCACGCGGCCGAGCCGGCGGAGCTGCCGCAGCGGAAGGCGGGCGTGGGCTGGCAGGACGCGCTCGCGGCGAACAAGCCGGTCATGGACCGGCGCGAGGCGCAGAGCATCCGGTTCCTGCACCGCATCCGCGAGCAGCACAAGGACGCCGGCCTGGCGGTGAGCTTCAGCGGCGGCAAGGACTCCCTGGCCACGCTCATCCTCTCCGTCAAGGCCGGCATGAAGCCGAAGATGCTGTTCGTGAACACCGGCCTGGAGTTCCCGGAGACGGTGAAGAACGTCCACGACAACGCCAAGCGCTACGGCCTGGAGCTGGCCGAGGAGCGCACGCTCGACGCCTTCTGGAAGGGCTTGGAGCACTTCGGCCCGCCGGGCAAGGACTACCGCTGGTGCTGCAAGCTGCTCAAGCTCGGCCCGGCGGCGAAGGTCATCGAGAAGAACTTCGAGGGCGAGGTGCTCAGCCTCATCGGCCAGCGCCGCTACGAGTCCCAGAACCGCGCGTTGCACGGAGACACGTGGCGCAACCCGTGGGTGAAGAACCAGATCGGGGCCAGCCCCATCCAGGACTGGAC
>JAIVGT010000289.1 GCA_020201485.1 Halobacteriales archaeon | reverse complement strand
GGCCCGCGGGGCGCGGTGCGTCGCGGAGCGGGCCACGACCCGCGCAGGCGCGCGGTGCCCTCAGCCGAGGCGGAGCGCAAACCTTCAAGCAGCCATTGTGCCCATGCCCCCGCGATGCCCGACGACGAGCTCCTCGTGCACAACTGGAACACGGAGGCGGGCCTGCCCCGCACGCTCCCGGCGAAGGTGCACTTCTGGGACGAGACGCTGCGCGACGGGGAGCAGACCCCGGGCGTCTACTTCAGCGTCGAGGAGAAGGTCGAGCTGGCGAAGGCCATCGACTCCCTCGGCGTGAGCATCATGGACTGCGGCATCCCCGCGGTGAGCGCCAAGGAGCTCGAATCGGTCAGACAGATCGCGCACCTCGGGCTGAAGGCGCGCGTGCTCGCCGCGGCGCGCACCGTGCGCAGCGACATCGACGCCTGCCTCAAGACCGATGCGCCGGAATGCTCGCCCTTCATCGCCGCCAGCCCGGTGCACCTGAAGTACAAGCTCAAGCTCACGGAGGACGAGGCGGTGGAGCGCGCGGTGGACGCCGTGCAGTACGCGAAGGACCACGGCCTGAAGGTCACGTTCGTGACCGAGGACACGGTGCGCGCGGACCTCGACTTCGTCGGGCGCATCAACAACGCCGCCATCGAGGCCGGGGCGAGCCGCATCCTGTACTGCGACACGGTCGGGGTCGCCACGCCGCCCATGCTCACGTGGTGGTTCCGCGAGGTGCGCAAGCGCATCCGGCTGCGCGGCGCGGAGGAGGGCGTGCACTTCCACAACGACTTCGGCATGGCGACGGCGAACTGCCTGGCCGCCATCGAGAGCGGCATCCCGGTCATCAACACCACGCTCGCCGGCTTGGGCGAGCGCAGCGGCAACGCGCCGTTCGACGAGGTCGTCATGGCCCTGGAGCTGCTCTACGGCCACAAGACGGGCGTGGACATCGGCAAGATCTACGAGGTGACGAAGCGCGTCGAGGAGCTGAGCGGCTTCCCGGTCGCGGTCAGCAAGCCCATCACCGGCTACAACGCCTTCACGCACGAGTCGGGCATCCACACCGACGGCGTCATCAAGCACACGCTCACCTACGAGCCCATCCAGGCCGAGTCGCTGCGGCGCACGCGGCGCTTCGTCTTCGGCAAGCACACCGGGGCGCGCGCCGTGGAGGCGCGGTTGCAGGAGCACAAGCTGAGCGCGACGAAGGAGCAGGTGCAGAGCATCGTCAACGAGATCAAGGACAAGACGGAGACGCACACGAAGCACGAGGTGCGCAAGTTCATCGAGCACTACCGCGACTGGGACGAGAACCACAAGGGCGTGGCCCCGCGCGAGTTCTGGGCCATGGCGGCCAAGGCGGGCGTGAAGGTGCCGCGGGAGCTGCTCGAGGGGACGAAGCGGGAGCGGAGCACGGGGCAGCTCTGACGCCGACATCCGTCCTGCCGCCTTGAAGCCCACATCGCGCCAGCCGGGACCATGGGTGAGCTCGCCAAGCCTGGCCGCCTGCTCCGCCGCCTGCGCCGCGACGCGCACGAGCTTGGGGAGCTGTTCACCCGCGGCGAGGAGCGGCGGAAGGTCCGCGACGGCCTGCGCCACCCGCGCCGCATGGCGACGCGGCGGCAGCACGCGGTCAGCATCCTCCTCGGCCTGGCCTTGCTCGCGGCGTGGGCCATCGGCACGCTCGCGCTGCGCGTCCTCGCGCCCCAAGGCGTGCCCGCTTGGGACGTGTTCTGGGGCATGGTGCTGCTCTCCTGGCTGAGCGCGATGGCCGTGCCGGGCGCTGCGACCGCGGGCCTCGCGCTCCTCGTCGGCCCGGCGACGCAGGCCGCCGGCGTGCTCGGGGCGACGGTGGGCGGCGTGCTCGGCGCGCTCCTGGTGTGGTTCCTCGGGGGCGAGGCGATGCACCGCCTGGAGGACCGCAAGGCGCGCCGGGGCTGGTCGCGCAAGCTCGTGGAGGCGTCGGAGCGCTTCGCCTGGCGGGGCACGTACGCCGCCCTCGCCCTCCTCGTCGCCATCCCGGGGTTCCCGCGCTCCATCCCCATCTACGTGTGCAGCGTGCTGCGCCTCAAGCTCCCGCCGTTCCTCGTCGCGGTCGCGCTCGGCTCCTTCGCGCGCGCGCTGGTCGTGGTCCTCGTGGGCCGGAGCCTCGGCATCTTCGGCTAACGCAGGCGCTGGCGAACGGCCGCCACGCACCGCTCCGCGCTGCCCGAGGCGGTGCGGAGGAACAGCTCCGGCTCCAGCACCTCGAGCTCCATGAGCGTGAGCGTGCCCCGCACGTCCACCATGTCCACGCGCGCGTAGAGCAGCTCGCCCTTCACCGCGTCGAGCACGGCGCGCGCCTGCCCCACCTGCGCCGGACTGGCTTGGACCGGGGACAGCGTGCCGCCGTGCTTCTCCTGGACGCGGAAATCGGCCTCGCCCGGTCGCTTCAGCACGGCGTGGCTGAAGGCGCGCTCGAAGAAGACGAAGCTCCACTCGCCGCGCCGCACCTCGGCCACGAAGGGCTGCACGAGCACCGCCCCGTGCGCCTTCTGCTGCGCGAACGGGTGCTCCATGGGCTTCGCTGCGCTCGCGCGGAACGTGCCCCACGCCCCCCCGCTCACCGCGGGCTTGACCACGACGTCGCTCCAGCCCGTCTCCTCCATGACGAAGGCGAGCGTGTCCTGGCTGTCGGGGGGCACGACGCGCATGGGCACGGTGGGCACGCCGGCACGCGCCAGCTCCTCCAGGTAGAGCTTGTCGCTGTTCCAGCGCAGGACGGCGGGCGGGTTCCACAGGTTGACCCCGTCGCGCTCGCACCGGTCGAGCCAGCCGCGGAAGCGGTCGATGTGCAGGAAGTAGTCCCACGCCGCGCGGACGAGCACGAGGTCGAAGCCCGCCCAATCCACGCCGGGCGCGTCCCAGGGCTGGGCCTGCACGTGTATCCCGGCCTGCGCCAGCCCGGCGAAGAGCGACGCGTCGTCCGGGCAGCTCTGCGGGAGTTCGTGGCAGGTCGCCAGGGCGATGCTCGGCTGCACGCGGTGCGCAGCGCGCGCGCGGGCAAGAAGGTGCCGCCGTCATCCCCCGGTGCGGGGTGAGCGAGCCTTCAAGGAGCGCTGGGCCCAAGCCTCCGCACGGCCACCGCGCAGCTCGCATCCAAGCTCCACCTGCCCCCGGCCGAGCCGGAGGAGGTCGCCGAGCTCGCCGGCCTGCGCTACGTGAACGAGGACGAGCCGGGCATCGCCCGCGTCCCACGCGGCAAGGGCTTCGTCTACCGCGACGCGCAGGGCAAGGCGGTCCGCGACCCGGCCACGCTCGCGCGCGTCCGCAAGCTCGCCATCCCGCCCGCCTGGCGGGACGTGTGGGTGTGCCCGGACGCGCGCGGCCACGTGCAGGCGACGGGGCGCGACGCGCGCGGGCGGAAGCAGTACCGCTACCACGACCGCTGGCGCGAGGTGCGCGACCGGACGAAGTACGCGCGCATGGTGGCGTTCGGCCGCGCCCTGCCGCGCATCCGCGCGCGCGTGCGGCGCGACCTGCGGCGCAAGGGCCTGCCGCGGGAGAAGGTGCTCGCCACGCTGGTCCGCCTGCTCGACGAGACCGGGCTGCGCGTCGGCAACGAGGAGTACGCGCGCGACAACGGCAGCTTCGGGCTGACCACGCTCCGGGAGCGGCACGCGAAGGTGCGCGGGGACACGCTGCGCTTCCGCTTCCGGGGGAAGGTGGGCAAGATGCACGAGGTGGACGTGCAGGACCCGCGCGTCGCCCGCATCTTGCGCGCGTGCCAGGACCTGCCCGGCCAGGACCTGTTCCAGTGCGTCGAGGGCGGGGAGGCGCGCGGCGTCGGCAGCGCGGACGTGAACGGCTACCTGCGCGAGGCGGCCGGGGCGGACGTCTCGGCGAAGGACTTCCGCACGTGGACGGGCACGCTCGCCGCCTTCGTCGCGCTGCGCGAGGCCGGCGGCTTCGCCGATGGGCGGGAGGCGCAAGCCCGGCTCCAAGCCGCGGTGCAGCAGGTCGCGGACAAGCTCGGCAACACCGTGGCCATCGCGCGCAAGTCCTACATCCACCCGGGCGTGCTCACCGCGCACCTCGACGGCAGCCTGCAAGGCCTGCGCGCGCGCAAGGCGTCGCGCGGGCTGAGCGGGGACGAGCGCGCCGTGCTCCACCTCCTGCGGGAGCGCGCCGGGAAGGACGAGGCGGCGCTCCTGCGCGAGGCGCTCCAGCGGTCGCTGCGGAAGGCCCCGCGCCGGCGCGGAGGGAAGCGTGCGCGGTCGCATCGTCCCGCGCGCCGCGCATCCCGCGGCCGGTCGCGCCGAGGGCCGCGAGCCGCGCGGGCAAGCCACTTCAAGCGGCCGGGGCTTGGAAGCCCGCCGAAAGGCAGGATGCGAAAGGAATGATCGCGCAATACCGCCCGGAGATCGCGCGCCTCGCCGAGCAGACCGTCGTGAGCCTGAAGGAATGCGAGACCCGCCTGGAGCTGTTGCGGAACGACCTGGCCACGCTGTGCGGCGTCGTCGGGCACCCGGCCGCGGCGCAGCTGGCGCTCACGCCCGCCCGCCTCCTCGGCCCGGGCCTGGGCAGCTTCGGCGCCGGCCCGACGCAGCAGCAGCCCAGCCCCAGCGCCTACGGCAGCCTGAGCCCGTGGGGCAGCTCCTGGGGCAGCCCGTGGAGCAACCCGGTGAGCGCGCCGTTCCCGGCGCCGCTCCCGTCGCCGTTCCCCGCGCCGTTCAGCGTGCCCTACGGCGTCCCCTCCGG
>JAIVGT010000288.1 GCA_020201485.1 Halobacteriales archaeon | reverse complement strand
CTCCGGGGGTTACACCACGGAGGTGCACACGTCGAACGGGGGCCACGTCGTCTTCTCCTGCGTCACGGTCAACAACCAGTTCGACGGCTACCTCTGCACCGTTCGTGAACAAACCGGAGATCTGACCACGCCCGGAACCGTCACCGCCGATATCTATGCCGGCGTGCGCCTGAGCGACCAAGCATCCGGCCTGCCGGACGTCCTCGTCCCGGGCGTCGGATATTGGCAAGGCATCATGGAGCTGTGGTGAGGCAGTCCTCATCGCAGCTGCGCGGCGATGTCGGTGATGAGCCGGTCGCAGTAGCCGCACTGCAGGCGCGGCGGGTCCTTGCTCGTGACCTTGAACGCGCTGAGCACCGGCTCCGCCTGGTTCGTGATGCAGTTCGGGTTGCTGCAGCGCACGATGCCCTCCACCATGTCCGGGAGGTGCACGAGGTGCTTCTCCGCCACCTCGTACTCCCGGATGATGTTGATGCTGGCGCGGGGCGCGATGAGCGAGATCTTGTCCACCTCGTGCGGGTCGAGCTCGCGGTCCTCGACCTTCACGATGTCCTTGCGCCCCATCTCCTTGCTCGGGACGTTGATGGCGGCCGTGACCGTGCTCGTCATGCCCTCCTGCGGGATGCGCAGGACGTGCAGCACCTTGAGCGCCATGCCGGGCGCGATGTGGTCGATGACCGTGCCGTTGCGGATGGGCTGGACCTTGAGCTCCCTCATTCGCCCAACCCCAGGATGAGGCTGAGGATGGCCATGCGCACCGGCACGCCGTAGAACGCCTGCTGGAAGTACTTCGCGTGCTGCGTGCTGTCCACCTCCGGGTCGATCTCCCCCACGCGCGGCAGGGGATGGAGGACGATGGCGCTCCGCTTGGCCTGCGCCAGCAGCTCCGCGTCCACGGTGTACGTGCCCGCGACCTTGCGGTACTCCTCCAGGTCGGGGAAGCGCTCCTTCTGGATGCGCGTCACGTACAGGACGTCGGCGCTGCCCACGACCTCCTCCAGGCGCGTGGCGAGCGTGACGCGCGCCCCGGCGTGCTTCAGATCCTCCACCTGGTCCCTGGGCATCTGCAGCGTGGGCGGCGCGACGAGCACCATTTCCGTGCCGAAACGCGCCAGGCCCTGCGCCAGGCTGTGCACCGTCCTCCCGTACTTCAGGTCGCCCACGAGCGCGACGCGCTGCTGGCCGATGGGGCCCTTCTCCCGGCGGATGGTGAACAGGTCGAGCAGGGTCTGCGTCGGGTGCTGCCCGGCGCCGTCGCCGGCGTTGATGACGGGCACGCGGCTGAAGCGCTGCGCCAGGCGCGCCGCGCCCTCCTGCGGGTGCCGCACGACGATGACGTCGGCGTACTGCGACGTGACGCGCACCGTGTCGGCCAGGGTCTCGCCCTTCGCCGCGCTGCTCGTCTTCGGCTCGCTGAAGCCCAGGCTCTGCCCGCCCAGGCGCGCCATGGCCGCCTCGAAGCTCAGCCGGGTGCGCGTGCTCGGCTCGAAGAAGAGCGTGGCCAGCAGCCGGCCCTGCGCCGAGGTGACGCGCTGCTTGCCTTCCGCGGCCGGGACCATCTTGTCCGCGACGTCGAGGACGTGCTCGATGTCGGGCAGGCTGAGGTCCTGGATGTGCACGAGGCTCTTGCCGCGCAAGCCTTGCTGCGCCATGGGTCCCGATGGGCCAGGCCCGGTGTGCGATATGAGGGTTGCGGCGGTCCGGAGAGCGGGCAGCGCGCCGAGGATGCGGGAGGCAGGATTTGAACCTGCGAACGTCTGCACGAGTAGGACCTGAACCTACCGGAATTGACCGCTATCCGACTCCCGCGACGCCGCCGGCAACGCCGCCTTGGACTAAAAGGTTGCCCTCGGGCCCGCCGCGCGCTCCGTGAGCAGCCGCTGCAGGAGGAAGCGGTGGCAGCGCTCCGCCGGCATGCTGCGCGGGTGGTCGCACAAAAGCGTGAGCGTCTCGCCCCGGGCGGCGCGCGCGGCCAGCGCGTCGAGCAGCCGCAGCGCCTCCTCGCCCCGCATCTCCGCCAGGTAGCGCCGCTCGTACGCGTCCCAGCCGATGCGGCCGTCCTTGACGTCGCCGTGCAGCTCCCGGCTCGGGCCGAGGTCCGGCTCCCACGCCTGCCACAGGCCGGCGTCCTTCGCGATGCCGCGCGGGTAGTAGCGCGTGACGAGGATCCGCGTGCCGTCCGCCGCCTCGACGGGGTCGGCGCGCAGGTGCTTCGTGCGGATCACGCGCGCCGGCAAGGGCGGCGCCGGGGGATGAGCCTGGCGGGCCATGCCGGATCACGGCGCGTCCGGCTGCGGGTCGGCCGCCGCGAGCTCGAGGAGGAAGCGCGCCCCGCCCTCCTCCCGGTCCTCGAAGCGCAGCGAGCCGCCGAGCTCGTTCGCGATGCGGGCGCTGATGCTCAGCCCCAGGCCGGTGCCGCCCTCCTTCGTCGTGAAGAACGGCTCGCCGATGCGCGCCGCGACCTCGGGCGGGATGCCCGGGCCGTTGTCCTCCACGGCGATGCGCACCCGGTCCCCGACCCGCGCCGCGGTGACGAGCACCTTGCCCGTGTCGCGCGGGGCGGCGTCCGCGGCGTTCGCCACGAGGTTGAGCAGCACCTGGCCCAGCCCGTCGGCGCTGGCGACCGCCTTCAGCCCGGCCGGGACCTCGATGCGCACCTCGCGCCCGCGCAGCCGCGCGCCGGCCAGCGCCGCGCTCGCCTCCGCGACCTGGGCCACGTCCACGGCCTCGACCTCCGGCCGCGGCCGCGCCAGCATGCTCAGGGACGCCACGACCTTCTCGATGCGCTCGATGCCGCGCTGGTTCACCTCGAGCATGCGCCCGGCGGCGCGCGCCACGCGCGCCGGGTCCGCCGCGCCCCGCGATGCGAGGTCGCGCAGGAGCTGCGTCTGGAGCTTCATGCCGGTGAGCGGGTTCTTGATCTCGTGCGCCACGCCCGCGCTCAGGCTGCCCAGCGTGGCGAACTTCGCGTGCTGCTCGCGCGACGCGAACTCGCGGGCCAGGGTCGCCTCGCGCTCCTGCAGCCGGTCCACCATGGCGTTGAACGCCCCGGCCAGCGTGCGCAGCTCGTCCGCGCCCTCGGGAGCGACGTGGCCCCCGGGCGGGCCCGCGCCGAGCCCCGCGACCGCGCCCGACAGCCGCTCCAGGGGCTGCAGCGCACGGCGGACGACGAGCGCGACCACGACCGCGCCGCCCAGGGCCACGGCGACGAGGGCCGCTCCGAGGGGGAGCACGCCCGGCAGCACGCCGGACGTGACGGCGGCGATGGGCATCGTGGCCGCGACGGACCACGTCGTGCCGTCGGGCAGGCGGGCCGCCGGGGCGACGGCGAAGAGCCAGCCGTCCGCGACGCCGCTCGTCGCGCGCGCCTGGCGCAGCGAGGACGCGACGGCATCGGGCAGGGGAGCGCCGCCGACCGGCGCGCCGTCCGCTGCCACGAGGGCGGTCCGCGCCGCCGGCAGGCCGGGGATGGACCCGGAGACGAGGGCTGCCAGCGGGACCTCGCCCCGCACGACGCCGGCGAAGCGGGCCTGCGCGTCCACGAACGCCGCGCTCATGGTGAGGCCCGGCTCCGCCCCGGGCGCGACGCGCACGACGGGCGCAGCCAACGGGTCGCGCGCCAAGGCCGCGAACGCCGCGTCCTGGCCGGGCGGGGTGGGGCTGGGCGCGGTCGCCACGCCCGCCGCGTAGGCAGCGCGCTCCGTGCCATCTGCGCCCAGCACCGCGACGCGCGCGAACAGCCCGCGGGACGCGTCGCGCAGCAGCGCGGCGAGCTGGGCGTGCGCCGTGTCCGCCTCGGCCGGGGTCACGTCGCGCGCGTCCGTCGTCGCGTCGGTCTCGGCCTGCGCGAACGCGAGGAGCGCGACCCGCTCCGACCGGGCGCGGACGGCGTCCCCGATGTCCTGACCGAGGAGGGCGGTGCGCGCTGCGAGTCCGTCGCGGGCGTCGTTGATGGCCTCGCCCTGCCCGACCTGGACCACGGCGGCGACCGCGCCCGCGCCGAGGATGGCCGCGACGAGCAGCAACGGCAGGACGATCTGCGTGCGGAGCTTCATGGCACCACGACGTGGAGGAGGTCGCTCGCCGTCCCGAGCACGCTGTCGGCGGCCCGCGTCACGGTCCGCGTCGCATGGTCGGCGGTCGCGTTCGCGAGCTTCGTGACCGGGCGCGCCACCGGCAGAGCCCCGCCCACCGTGGCGTCGAGGAGGGTCGTGGCCTGTGTGACGGGCCGCGTGGCCGTGGACGCGATGCTTTCGTGGGGCGCGGGTGCGGCCGGGGGGGCGGATGCGGGCGTGACCGGCGGCGACCCGGGAGCGGGCGGAGCCTGGGCCGGGGGCGGGGCCGCGGGCGGGGCCGCGGGCGGGGCCGCGGGCGGGGCCGCGGGGCGCGACGGGGGCGCGGCGGGCGGAGGCCGTTCGGATGCAGGCGGCGCGGACGAGCCGGCCGGGGTCGCGGGCGGCGGCCGCGTCGCTGGCGGAGGAGCGGGCGGGGCCTCACAGCGCTGCGGGATGGGCGGCTGCAGGTTTCCGGCGTGCGCGAACGCGGCGGTGAGGTAGGCGAGCAGGCCGGGCGCGTCGTCGCCCTCGGCGCAGAACGCGAGGCGGGCCTCGTCCGGCTCCGACCCTGCCGGGGCTTCCAACGGCTGGACGACGGGGGAGGGGAGGTGGCCCGCCGCGAGCAGGAGCGCCGCGCTCGCGCCCGCGAACAGCGCCACGAGGGTGTGGGTCCGCAA
>JAIVGT010000287.1 GCA_020201485.1 Halobacteriales archaeon | reverse complement strand
CGCCTACATCGCAGGCAGGACCGCGCCGCCGGGCAAGCGCATGGGGCATGCCGGGGCCATCATCAGCCGGGGCATGGGCACGGCGGAGAGCAAGATGAAGGCCTTCCAGGCCGCCAACTGCGAGGTCGCGCGCTTCCCGACCGACATCGCCGACATGGTCCGGAAGGCGCTTTGAAGCGGCGGCTTTCTGCGGGCTTCGCAGGCTCACGGGGGGCACCCCAGTTCCCCACTTAAGGGACCACGAGGCCCGCAGGCATCGGGGGCTGTCCGACGAGGCTCTGTTCGCAAGCGTCAAGTGGGGGGCCTGCATCCTGGGGGGCCGGAGAGGGGCGCGCCTTGCGCCCGCACCGGCCCAAGCTCAACCGGCGCGAGACGGGGCACACCCCCCGCTCCCGGGCCCCGGCCTCGCCGGGGTTCTCCCACTCCTTGCTTCGTAGCGAAGCGCTTCCATCATCGTAGCATGAGGAGCATGAGCGCGAGCGTGGCGAGCGTGACCGGCACGCCGGCGAGCATGAAGCGCTTCACGTCGAACTCCGCGCCGTGCGCGCGCGCCGTCTCGGCCACGATGACGTTGGCCGCGGCCCCGACGAGGGTCGCGTTGCCGGCGAGCGTGCTCGACGCGGCCAGGGCGAGCCAGAGGCGCGTGTCGTGGAGCGGCTCGAGCGTCGGGCTGATGAGGAGCACGGCCGGGACGTTGCTCACGACGTTGCTGAGCGCGGCGCTCCACGCGGTGAGCGTGGTCACGCTCGGCGCGGCCCCGCCGAGGAAGGGCGCGGCGAGCTGGTCGCTCCACCCCTGGGCGCGGAAGCCGGCGATGAGCCAGAACAAGCCGACGAAGAACACGAGGATGGTCCAGTCCACGCCCCGGGCCAGGTGCGGCAGCTCGCGTGGGAGGAGCACGAGCGTCGCCACCATCACGGCCAGCCCGCCGGCGAGCGCCACGTGGGCGATGCTCAGGCCGAAGCGCGGGCCGAGCACGAAGCCCAGCAGCACCCCGAGGAGCACGAGGAGCGCGGCGCGCAGGAGCGCGGGCTGGGTGTGGCCCTTCGGCGGGAGCAGCTCCAGGTCCCGCTTCGCCAGCGGCTGGGCGAGCGCGCGACGGAAGAGCAGGAAGAGCAGGCCGATGCCGAGCAGCAGGCACGCCGCCGCGACCGGCACGAGGGCCAGCGCGTAGGCCCCGAACGGGATGCCGCTCTGGATGGCGATGAAGGCGTTCTGCGGGTTCCCGACCTCGGTCGCGACGCTGCCGATGTTCGCGGCGAGGGCCTCCCCGGCCAGGTAGGGCATGGCGTCCACGCGCAGGAGCCGGCAGGCCTTGACCAGGACGGGCGTGAAGATGAGCACGACCGCGTCGTTCAGGATGAGCGCGCTGAGCACGGCCGTGACGAGCATCGTGCCCGCGAGCAGCGCGCGCTGCCCGGTCGCCAGCTCCACGACGCGCCAGCTCAGCCAGTCGAAGAAGCCGCACACCTCGAGGCAGGCGGCCATGCTCAGCATGCCGAACAGGAGGGCGAGGATGTCGAGGTTCACCGCGCGCAGCGCATCAGGCAAGGCCAGCTCGCCCGCGGCCATCATGGCCAGCCCGCCGAGGAGCGCCACGAGGGGCCGGTGCCGCAGCTTCGTGCCGGGAAGCCGGCGCATCGTCAACAAGGCGTAGGTCACCACGAGGATGACCAGGGCGGCGAGCACAGGCCGGGAGCGCGCGCAAAGCCTTTGTGCGATGCGCTTCTTGCCAGCCCGATGACCGAGGAGCCGCTGAAGAAGCTGGAAGGGCCCATCACCGTGGAGCAGCTGTTCACGGTGGACGGCAAGCGGCTGGCGGTGCACGTCACGTTCCCGGCCGTCATCGCGACCGAGATCGGCATGGAGCAGCTCCTCGTCGCCGCGAACCGATGCCTGGTGAGCATCGACAGCAAGACGCACAAGGTGGAGAAGGTGCGCAGCGGCGGGCATTGAGCCGACCTCCCGAGGATGCACCCGAACCATCGGCAGGCATGCGGAGCCGCGCTGACCACAACCCTCAAGACGCATCGCCGCATCGCCCGGCGCGTGGAGCCCAAGCTCTTCACCCTCGACGAGGCCCGCGCCCTGCTGAAGGACGTGCAGCCGTTGATGGAAGAGGTGCGGGAAGCGGCGCAGCGCATGCGCGATGCGAGCGCGGGCATCGCCGTCCTCGTGCAGCAGCACGGCGAGGGCGCGACGGGGGTGGACAGCGCGACGAACCCGGACCGGGCGCGCTACTGGGACCTCGTGGCCTCCGGGCGGGAAGCGGAGGAGCATCTCCAGGAGCTGCTGGACGAGGCCGCGGTCATCGGCATCGAGGTCAAGGACCTGGACCAGGGCCTGGTGGACTTCCGCGCCAAGCGCGACCGGGAGGTCGTGTACCTGTGCTGGAAGCTGGGGGAGGACGACATCGCCCACTGGCACGGCCTGTCCGAGGGCTTCGGCGGGCGCAAACCGCTCGCCCAGGCCCCAGCTCCCGGCAGCAATGCCTAGTTGTGGACGCTCGCGGGGGTCCCCCGCTCCGCACCCGGTCCGTGGGTGTTTGCGCGTGGGATCGTTTTTCTACGAACCGAGACCCAAAGCAGAAATACGCCGTCATGGCGCTGGGTCGCAACGCGCCCGTCGGGGAGCGGGCCGACCGCTGCGAGGTCATGCCCGCAGCAGCCGGGCCATGACCGCCATCTGCGCCCACAGCCGGTTCTCCGCCTCGTCGAAGATGGCGCTCTGCTTTCCGTGCGCCACGTCCTTCGTGACCTCCAGCCCGTAGTAGATGGGCATGCAGTGCAGGAACATCGCGTCCGGCTTCGCCCGCGCCATGAGCGCTCGGTCCACGGTGTAGCCCCGGAAATCCTGCAGGCGCTGCTCCTTCTCCGCCTCGTCGCCCATGCTCACCCAGGTGTCGGTCGCGACCACATCCGCGCCTTCGACCGCCTGGCGCGGGTCGTCGAGGACCTCGACCTTCGTGCCGTGCGCGGCCTTCCTCGCCAGCTGCACGTAGTCCTCGCCCGGGTGGTACTCCTCCGGGCACGCCAGCCGCACGTGCATGCCGGCCATGGCCGCGCCCACGAGGTAGCTGCGCGCCATGTTGTTCCCGTCGCCCACGTAGGCGAAGGTCAGGCCGCGAAGCGAGCCCTTGCGCTCCTGGATGGTCTGCCAGTCCGCGAGGATCTGGCAGGGATGCTCGCGCTCGCTCAGGCCGTTGATGACGGGCGCGCGGCCGTGCCGGGCCAGCTCCTCCAGATCGGTGTGGCGGAAGCAGCGGTACATGAGCAGGTCGCAGTAGCGGCTCAGCACCTGCGCCGTGTCCTCGATGCTCTCGCGCTTCCCGAGCTGGATGTCCTGCGGGCCGAGGAACACCGCGTCCCCGCCCAGGAGCCGGATGCCGACCTCGAAGCTGACGCGCGTGCGCAGGCTGGGCTTCTCGAACACCAGGCCGAGCTGCTTGCGCGGGAAGGGCGCTCCGAGCGTGCCGGCCTTGTGGCACGACTTGAGCTCCGAGGCCTCGCGGAGGAGCGCTTCGAGCTCGCCTTGGGCGTCGAGCATCGTGAGGAAGTGCTTCACGCGCCTGCATCGCGCCCCCGGGGGAAAAGACTGTGCCCCTCAGACGGCGCGGTACACCTTGCGCCGCGTGTCGCTCAGGTTCGGGCTCGCCATGACCAGGCCCTGCCGCTGGAGCGCGTCCAGGGCGAGCTGCACCGTGCGCCGCGGCAGGCCGGAGCGCGCCACGAGCTGCGCCTGGTCCGCCAGCGGCTCGCTGCGCACGAGGTGGTACACGAACTTCATCGCCGGCGAGCCCTGCACGAGCCGGGGCCGGGTCGGAGCGCCGAACGTCTGCCCCGCGCCCATGCCCAGGCGCATGCACTCCAGGCTGGCGAGCTGCCCGATCTCCACCGCGCCCAGGTTCACGTCCGGCCCGAAGTGCAGGACGAGCTCGCCCTGCTGCGCCTCGAGCGGGGCCTCGAACAGGAGGCGGCGCGGCGCGAAGCGGGAGGTGAGCTGGTCCACGATGCTCCAGGTCGTCGTGCCATCGTCGCGGTAGATGCCCACGCCCTGGCCGTCGGCGGCTTCGATGGCGACGTAGGGCGCGCCGAGGTCCAGGGCCTGCGCGACGGCGCGCGCCAGCTCGTCCGCGCCCGGCTGCCGCTGCGCATCCTTGCGCCCCGCCTTCACGACCGCGACCAGCCCGGCCTGCCGCACCTGGCGGAGGAGGCGCGCCCAGCGCGCCGCGCCCAGGGGGAAGGTGCCGTCGCTCAGCTCGACGATGTCGAAGCCCACCGCGCTCGCCGCCTGGAGCATCTCCGGGAAGCGCCCGGCGCGCACGGCCAGCTCGGTCAGCGTGCCGCCCGTGCTCACCTGGATGCCCAGGTCGTGGTAGGCGCGGATGCGCTTCTTCAGGAAGGCGCGGTCGGCGACCAGGGGCAGGCCCCAGCGGATCTTCACCACGTCCACGAAGGCGGCGAGGGGGGCGAGCGTGTCCAGCTCCAAGCCCTGGAACTTGTCCACGACTTGCGTCACCCCCTCGGTCCGCGGCTTGCCCGCACGCGATGCGACGACATCCTCCAGGAACTGCATCGCGGACTCCATGGGCGCCTGTCACGTAAGATTTGCGCCTTTCGGACGTTCCCCCTAGCCTAGATTGCGCCGAACTCGCACGGATGGGTGCATGCAGGGAGGCTTTGGCCTGGCGTGGACATCGCTCCCGGGCCATGCGGCGGGCCGCCGTTGCGCTCACGTTGGCCCTCGTTG
>JAIVGT010000094.1 GCA_020201485.1 Halobacteriales archaeon | reverse complement strand
AGCCGGGCCGCGTCGAACGGGTCGAGCCGCTTGCCGAGCAGCGCGCCCACCACGCCCGCGAGCACGTCCCCGCTCCCGCCCGTGCTCATCGCCGGGTTGCCCGTGCTGTTGAGCTTCACCCGCTGGCCGTCGGTGATGATGCTCTCGTGGCCCTTCGCGATGAGCGTGCAGCGCAGCCTGCGCGCCAGGGCGCGGGCCTGCTCCACGCGCCGCGCGTCCTGCTCCGGCGCGAGCGCTTCCCCGCTCAGGGCCTGGAACTCCCCTTCGTGCGGCGTAAGCACGACCTCGCGGCGCAGCTGGGACTTCAGCTTGCCGACCGCGTGCAGCGCATCCGCGTCCACGACCAGCGGAACCTTCGCGCGCTCGAGCTCCTCCAGGAGCCAGGGCACGCTGCGCAGCGCGCGCTCGTCGCGGCCCATGCCGTTGCCGATGACGGCGGCCGTCGCCCGCGGCAGGAACTGCGCGAGCATGTCGCGGTTCGCCCGCGCCTCGAAGTCGAGCGCTTCGCCGGCGAGGGGGCGCACGATGAGGCTCGGCGAGAAGCCTTGCACGAGCGGCGCGCACGCCTCCGGCGCGAGCACGATGACGAGGTTCGCCCCGGCGCGCAGCGCGGCCATGCCGGCGAGCGCGGGCGCTCCGGCGTACGGCCCGCCGCCGATGACGAGCACCACGCCGCCCTGCCCTTTGTGCTGGTCCGCCTTCGGGATGGGATAGAGCAGCATCTCACCTGGGCCGGTGTGGCTGAGCGCGCGCGGCGGGATGCCGATGTCGGCGACGAGGATGCGGCCGCTGTTCGCCTCGGTCATGCCTTCCTTGATGTCGTGGAACGTGACGGTGGCGCGCGGCTGCACGGCGAGGCCGGTGCCCAGGCCGGTCGGCACGTCCACGCTCAGGACGGGCTTTGCGCTGGCGTTGACCTCCTGGACCCACGGCCGGTAGGGCCCTCGCAGCGTCCCGTGCAATCCTGCGCCGAGCAGGGCGTCGACGACGAGGTCAGCCCCCGAGAGCAAGGTCCGGAGCTGGTCCAGCCCGGGGGCGGCAGTCACCTTCACGCCACGCCCGACCGTCGGCACGCCGAGCGCCTCGGCGTTGCGGTCGAGCACCGGCACCTCGCGGAGCGGGAGCATCGCTTCCCAGAGGCCGTTCCACGCCATCAGGCTTTATGGTCCCGCCGCGCCCTCGCCCGGCCGATGATGCCCGGCGGCCGCGGGATGAACCCGAAGATGCTGCAGCAGATGATGAAGCAGCTCGGCATCCAGGTCGAGGAGATCGACGGCGTGGAGCGCGTCGTCATCGAGACCCCGACGAAGACCTACACCTTCACGAA
The DNA here is from genome assembly GCA_020201485.1 of Halobacteriales archaeon. Classification (GTDB taxonomy): domain Archaea; phylum Thermoplasmatota; class SW-10-69-26; order JACQPN01; family JAIVGT01; genus JAIVGT01. The sequence continues at coordinate 8,192 of JAIVGT010000094.1, read as the reverse complement.
GCCGAGCGTGAGCGCGATGAAGGCGCAGGGCCAGACCACGTACCAGGTGCAGGGCGAGCCCGCCATCACGCCCAAGGGCGGCGCGACCGCGCCGGGCGACCCGGCCGCGGCCCAGCCCAAGGCTCTCTACTCCGAAGAGGACGTGAAGATGGTCATGCAGGCCGCGGGCGTGAGCAAGGACAAGGCGAAGCAGGCCCTGGAAGAGGCGGACGGCGAGGTCGCCACCGCCATCGTCGCGCTCAGCCGCTGAGCCCCCGGAAGGGCCCTCCTCAGGCCTTGCCCCTCCGCGCCACCGGTGCCGCGCGCGCCAGGCGTTGCGTGCGGTAGTGGTGGAACAGGAACTGCTGCGCGTAGCCCGCGTCCTTGCCCCAGCGCTGCTGCGCGTGCGCGACGATGTCGCGCGGCTTCGCCTCCGGGCCGAGCACGCGCTCCTGCATGGCGCGCAGAACCCAGCGGTCCACGGGGAAGCTCTCGAGATGGCCGAGCGCGTAAAGCTGCACGCAATCCGCGACCTTGTCGCCCACGCCCGGCACCTGGAGCAGGACCTCGTGCGCCTCCGCGTACGGCATCGCCGCCAGCTCGCCGAGCGGCAGGTCGCCGCGCACGACCACCTGCGCCGCGCCCTTGAGGTAGCGCGCGCGGAAGCCCATGCCGGCCGCGCTCCGGAGCCGGGCCTCGTGCGCCTTCGCGATGCGCTCCGGCGGGGGCGTGAGGTGCGCCCAGCCGCGCGCGCCGGGCATCGTCGTGCGCACCGGCTCGCCGAAATGTCGGCACAGCCTGCCGATGCGGGTCTCGATGGCCCCGACGCTGTCGTGGATGCTCGTGATGAAGCCGAGCAGGCATTCCCACGGGTCGGTCTGCAGCAGGCGCAGGCCCCACCAGCGCTCCACCGCATCGCGCAGCTCGGCCTCGCGCCGCAAGCGCGCGGCCATCGCGGCGTAGCCATCGCCGAGGCGGAAGTACCGCGTGGCCCACGCGCGGGCCTGCTGGGGCCCAAGCTCCGGCTCGCACGTCACAGCGAGGTGCGTCGCGTGGCCCGCGACGTGCCAAACGCGTCCCTCGGCGACGCCGGCCCACCCTGGCCCGGCCGCGCGCCAGCGGAAGGCCTGGCCGCCCTTCAGCGTGGGCTCGAGCAGGACGGGCTCGGCCAGCGGGATGCGCACCGGCTCCACGCGCGATGGACGCGCCCGAGCCTCTTGGCAGTTGCTCCTCGGACCCGGAGCGGCTCCTTCCTCCCGACCGCCCAGGAGCCTGCCGCCAGCCTGCTCCCCGCCGGCCACGTGTTCCTCAAGGACGAGCTGCAGCGCGCGACGGACGGGCCCCGGCGCGCCCGGCTGCGGCAGGCAGGCCACGCTCGCGGATTCGTTCCTGGGTAGCGTGAACGCGCTGACCGAGGACGGCAGCCTCGTCGCCGCGGACGGCAGCGGCTCGCGCATCGGCGGCTACGCCTTCGGCGCGGAGCACGTGGTGCTCGTGGGCGAGCCGCTCGGCTTCTGACGCTTCCGGGCGGGCAAGCGGAAGACGTATCAAGCGCGGCCCCGTTCCGCGCCTGATGGCCGTCACCATCTTCCGCGGCTTCATCGCGGTCGAGGTGCCCGTGCTGCCCCCGGTCCAGCGCGTGCAGGACCAGCTCCGGCACAGCGGCGCCGACCTGAAGCTCGTGGAGGGCCAGAACACCCACGTCACGCTGAAGTTCCTCGGCGACACGCCGGTCAGCTTCCTGGAGAAGATCGAGGCCGGCATGAAGCACGCCACGAAGGGCATCGCCCCGTTCGAGATGACGGTGCGCGGCGTGGGCGCGTTCCCGAGCGCGCAGAGCGCGAGCGTGGTCTGGGCCGGCTTGGAGCACGCCGAGCCGCTGAGCACGATGGCGCGCAAGCTGGAGGAGGAGATGTACCGCCTGGCCTTCCCGCGGGAACGTCGCGACTTCACCCCGCACATCACCCTGGCGCGCGTGCGCAGCCCGCGCGGCCGGGAGCGGCTCGCGGCGGTGCTCGGCGACCACGCGGGCGAGGACTTCGGCAAGGTCAAGGTGGACAAGCTCATGCTCCTCCGCTCCGACCTGGCGCGGGAAGGGCCGCACTACTCCCACGTGCGCACCGTGCCCCTCGAGGGGTGAGCCCCTGGCGGTGCCGGCGCTGCTCACCGCCCTCGCGTGGGAGGCAGCCCTCCTCGCCCTGGGCATCGTCCTCCTCCTGCCCGGCGCGCGCCGGCCGAAGCTGCCCGACGCGCCCGGCTTCGTGGACAAGTACGCCGCCTCGCTGTTCCTCGTCGGCGGGACGGCCATCGTGTTCGCGCTCAGCGTCGCCATCCAGCCCTTGGCCGTGCCCCGCGGGCCGCTCGGCCTGGGCGACACGGCGCAGTCCGCGGCGACGCAGCTCGATGCGCTCCTCGCCGGCGGCGTGCGCAGCGTGCAGGGCCCGGGCTTGGACGTGCTCTTCGCGCTCATCGCCCTCGGCCTCCACCCGCTGCTCCTGGCCCTCGCGCCGCTGGTGTGGATGCTCGCGGACGAGGAGCGCCCGGCGAAGGCCGCCATCGTCGGCTACGCCGCGTTCCTCGTGCTCGCCGTGCCGCTCCACCTCGTCGTGCCCGTGCAGAGCCGCATGGTGCGCCCCTGGCCCTTCCTGCCCGAGGTCGGCGCACTCGTCTACCCGCCGCTCGGCGAGCAGGCGCTGCCCGGCCTGCACGCCGGGCTCGCCATCTGCCTCGCCCTGGCCGCGCGCAAGAGCCGCAACCCCCGCCTGCGCGCGCTGAGCTACGCCTACCCGGCCGTGCTCATCCCGGCGCTGCTCTACGAGGGCATCAACGGCACGCTCGGCGTCTTCACCGGGGGCATCGTCGCGCTCCTCGCGACCGGGCTGGCCGCGCGCGTCACGAGCGTCGAGCGCACCGCGCACCAGCGCTGCGACGCCACGCCTGAGCGCAAGGAGGAGATCCGGCAAGCGGCGAGGGGGCTGGTGGACGCGGTGGCGAGCGAGGCGCAGCGCAACGGCCTGACCGTGGACGTGCGCCTCGTCGGCAGCGTGGCCAAGGACACCTACCTCGGGCACAAGGTGGACATCGACTGCTTCGTGCTCTTCCCGCCCGCCACGCCGCGCGCCGTGCTCGAGGACCAGGGCCTGGCCCTCGGGCAGGCGGTCCTGCACAAGCCGGAGCGGCGCTTCGCCGAGCATCCCTACCTCGCCGGCATGTGGGAAGGCCTGGAAGCGGAGGTCGTGCCCGCGTACAAGGTGCGCGACAGCAGCGAGCGCATGAGCGCCGTGGACCGCACGCCCTTCCACACCGACTACGTGGTGCGCCGCCTGGCCTCGCTCCAGCGGCGCGAGGTGCGCCTGCTGAAGCAGTTCCTCCTCGGCATCGGCGCCTACGGGGCGGAGGCGAAGGTGCAGGGGTTCAGCGGGTACCTGGCCGAGCTGCTCGTGCTGAAGTACGGGAGCTTCCGCGGCGTGCTGCGCGCGGCGAAGGACTGGCGCGTGGGCCAGCTGCTCGCCCTGGAGCCGTTCGAGGGCGCGCCGCGCTTCCCCGAGCCCCTGGTGTTCATCGACCCGGTGGACGCGACGCGCAACGTGGCGAGCGCGGTGAGCCTGGAGAACCTGCTGCTCTTCCAGGAGGCGGCGAAGGCCTACCTGCACGAGGCGCGCCTCGGCTTCTTCTTCCCCCGGCCGGTCCAGCCCCTGCCCCCGGAGCGCCTGCAGGAGGTGCTCCGGAAGCGCGGCCATGGCCTGATCGCCATGCGCGTGGAGCGACCGGACATCCTCGACGACGCCGTGCACGCGCAGCTCCGCAAGATGGCGAGCGCGCTCGAGGACGAGCTGGCCCGCAACGGCTGGAAAGTCCTGGGCAGCGCCTGGCACGCCGACGACCGGTTGGCGAGCGTGGCCGTGGAGCTGGAGAGCGCGAACATCAACGAGCGCGAGGTGCACGTCGGCCCGCCCCGGGACGCCGGGGAGCACGCCGAGCGCTTCCGGCAGAAGTGGACGGGCAACGAGCGCGCGCTGAGCGCGGTGTACGAGGAGCAGGGCCGGCTCATGGTCGCCCGGCGGCGCGAGTTCACGAACGCCGTCGAGTGCCTGAAGGCGCGCGCCCTGCAGCTCGACCTGGGCAAGGACCTCACCGCGGTGGCGAAGCACAAGGGCTTCGAGGTGCTGGAGCAGGAGCGCGCCCTGCGCGCGCTGGACGAGCGCTTCCTCACCGGCTTCCTGCAGCACGCGCGGCCGTGGGAGCGGTAGCGCTACGTCCAGAACGGCGGGTTCTGGAACAGGATCCACGCCGCGAGGAACGTGAAGAACAGGATGGCGATGTTGCCCGCCCAGGACTTCTTGTCCCAGCCCCCGACCGGCACGCCGGTGTTCTCCAGCACGCCGCGCATGGCGTCACGTAGGCCTGCGGGTCGAACTTGATGTCGAGCGTGACCGGCTCCTCGGACTCGGCACGCTTGCTCTCGGCCATCGCGCGGGCAGGGGGCATGCGATACTAAAGCCTTTTGCGCGCGGGAGCCGTGACCGCGCCGCGTGAAGACGAGCGTGACGAGCCTGGACTGCCTCGCCCTGGCGCGCGAGCTGCAGCCCTGGCTCGGCGCGCGCTTCGAGAAGGCGTTCCATCCGGCCAAGGACGAGCTCGTCCTCCGCCTGCGCCAGCACGGCCAGGGCACGCGGGAGTGGCGCGTGAAGTCCGGCCGCTGGGCCTACCTCAGCCAGGGCACGAAGGACTGGAGCGAACCGCTCACGCACTTCGCCACCCAGCTCCGCTCCCACCTCGACGGCGCGCGGCTGACCGCCATCCGCCAGGTCGGCTTCGACCGCGTGCTGGAGCTGGAGTTCGAGCGCGCGGACGGCCGGCACGTGGTCGCGTGCGAGCTGTTCGGCGAGGGCAACGTCGTCCTCACGCGCGAGGACAAGGTCGTCCAAGCCCTGCACTTCATCAAGGTCCAGCACCGCGCCATCCAACCTGGCCAGCCGTACGTGCACCCGCCCTCCCGCCTCGACCTGCAGCACGCGACCGACGCCGAGCTGCACGCGGGATTGCTCCGGAGCAAGGCCGATGCCGTGCGCACGCTGGCCACGGAGTGGAACCTGGGCGGGCAGTACGCGGAGGAGGTTTGCGCGCGGGCAGGCGTGGAAAAGAAACGCAAAGTCAGCCAGCTCACCGAGGACGAGCGCAACCGGCTGTGCGAGACGTTGCGCGCCCTCCTCGCCCAGGCGAGCGAGCGCCCGGAGCCGGTCATCGTGCGCGACGGGGCGCAGATGGTGGACTGCACGCCCGTGCCCCTCGCGACCCTGGAGCAGCACAGCTTCGAAGCGCGCGGCAGCTTCAGCCAGGCCCTGGAGGACTACTTCACCGCGCACGCGAAGCAGCACGAGCAGCCGGAGGACCCGCGCGTGAAGGTCGTGCGCGAGGAACAGGAGCGGCTGCAGCGTCTCATCGCCTCGCAGGAGGAGAGCCTGGCCCAGTTCGACGCGGAGCAGCAGGCAGGCCGGGCGGCGGGCGACCTGCTCTACGGGCATTTTCCGCAGGCGGAGAGCTTCCTCGCCCAGGCCAAGGACCGCGCGCGCAAGGAGGGCTGGCCCGCGCTCGAGGGCTGGGCCGCGGAGGGGCTGACCGTGCTGCGCACGAACCCCGCCGAGGGCACGCTCGTGGCGAAGCTGGGCGAGGGCGAGGTCGAGCTGGCACTGGACCGCGACGTGCACGGCAACGCCGAGCGTCAGTACGAGCGCGCGAAGAAGCACCGGGAGAAGGCCGAGGGCGCGCGGGCCGCGGTCGCGCAGCGCCGGGTGGAGCTGGCCGAGCTGCAGAAGGAGGGCAGCAAGCTCGCGGACAAGGTGGCGAAGGAGCGCGCCAAGCGCCGCTTCGAGCCGACGAAGAAGCTGTGGTTCGAGACATACCGCTGGTTCATCACGAGCGAAGGCTGCCTCGCCCTGGGCGGGCGCGACGCGCAGAGCAACGACAAGCTCGTGAAGAAGCACTTGGAGACGAACGACCGCTACGTGCACGCGGACCTGCAGGGCGCGCCGAGCGTCATCGTGAAGCGGGGCATGCTGCCGGAGATCGGCGAGGCCAGCCTGCGGGAAGCGGCGGAGTTCAGCGTCGCCTACAGCAAGGCGTGGAAGAGCCGCATCGGGCAGGGCGAGGCGTACTGGGTCACCCCGGAGCAGGTGAGCAAGACCCCCATGCCCGGCGAGTACCTGCCCAAGGGAGCGTTCATCATCCGCGGCAAGCGCAACTTCCTCAAGGTGCCCCTGCGCGCCGCGGTCGGGCCGTGCGAGGTCGAGGGGCACCGCAAGGTCATGGGCGGCCCGGTGGGCGCGGTGCAGGCGCGCGCCTCCGAATGGGTCGTCGTCGAGCCCGGCACCGACGACCCGAACGCGCTGGCGAACCGGCTCAGCGAGCGGTTCCAGGTGCCGCTCGAGGAGGTGCAGGCGGTGCTGCCACCAGGTCCGCTGCGCGTCGTCGAGGAGAAGCTGCGGGAGGGGTGAGCGCCTCCCCACGGGCTCAGCCCGGCGGCGGCCGGGGCGCGGCGGTCTTGCCGGCGTTCGTGCCGATGGGCTTGCGCAGCTTGCCGTACTTGCGGCGCGGCATGCCGGCGCATCGGGCCCGGAGGCCAAAGCGCCTCGCCGACCTGTTCCGGTGGACCGGTCCCCGGCCCGGGACGCCTCGCCGCTGTGCCCCGTGTTCGGCGTGACCTTCGGCTGGTGCGTCGAGGTCGCGCACGCGGGCGACGGGGCGAGCCTGCACGTCGGCTTGGGCGATGCGCACGGCCCGCGCGCCGCGAGCGACAGCACGCTCGCCCTCGCCGACCTCGACGGCGACGGCGGGCCGGACCCGACCTGGACGGAGCACGCGGAAGCGCAGCCCTGCCCGGTGCTCATGGTCATGATGGTCCTGCCCGTGGACCCGCCGTTCTGGCCGTGCGCGCAAGGCGCGGACCTGGGCGGAAGCCTGGACCTCTGAGCTTCTCGCCGCGTGGTGGGCGGAGCTTGCCACGCCAGCGTTCAAGCGCGCGCGCCTTCTTGCGCGTGCCATGCGCCTCCTCATCCTCCCACTGCTGGCTGCGCTCGCCGCGACCGCCCTGCCCGCGCTGGCTGTCGAGCCGTGCACCTCCGCCGGCCCCGCGCAGGCCTGCCTCTACACCGACCCGTCCGCGCCGGCCGCGACCGCCACCGCCGATACCGCGGGCGTGCACGTGGGAAGCTACCTTTTCACCCAACCGGCGCGGCCGTTCGTCGCGCTGTGCGCGAACGCTGAGCCCGGCAGCGGGCCGGGCGTGTACGTCCTCGGCTCCGCGCCCGACGGAGGCTTGCCTGGCTTCGGCGCGGGCGTGTTCACCGGGCCGCCGCCGTGCTGAACTAGAGTTCTCCGTCGTGCCGAGCACGCTCCGGATCCAGCCGACGAGCTCGGCGTGCGCCCGACGTCCTTGCGGCGTGATGCACACCACCTCTCCGCCTTTCGGGGTCTTCACGAGCTCGACGAACCCCTTGCGCTCCAGGAACGCGAGGTAGCGGCGGAACAGGTCGTAGTTCAGCCGGACGGCAAGCTGTAGCTTGGCCTTCGAGAGCTCGACCTGCGGCTCCCACTCCGGCCGCCACAGCCGGTCGAGGAAGCGCGCAACGACGTAGAGGTCGGGCTTCGGCTCGCTCGCGGGCGCCGCCGGCCGCGTGGCCGCGGTCGGCGGCAAGCTCCGCTCGGGCGCGCTCATGTGTCGTCCCCGAGCCGCGGGGCCTGGGCCATCCGCGATTCCCAGCGATGAAGCTCCAGCGTGACGGCGCGATACTGGCCGTACCACAGCGCGCCGAGACCGCCGAGCGCGCCGACCACCCCGGCCGCCATCGCCAGGGGCCACGCTGCGAACGAGGACGCGGCCGAGATGCGCGCGGCCTCGCCGCGAGGAGGAAGAGCGCGACGAGGCCGAGCAGCGCGAGCATGGCGCCTGTCGCGAGCAGCGCGTGGCGCAGGCCGTGCAGGTAGCCCCGCGCGCGGTCCATGAGGTGCAGGAGCGCCTCGCTGCCCCGCACCTCCGCCGGGACGGGCGCGGGACGCGCGCGTGCCCATGCGACGCAGCTCCATGCGAGCCATGCGCCGGCGACGACCTCGGCGACGAGCAACGCGACCTGCGCGGTCGGCAGCCACGGCTCGAGCGTCGCGACCGTCCCCTGCATCTGCGGCGGGACGCGCGGGTCGTACTGCACGCCTTGCAC